>JAENXP010000144.1 GCA_016649475.1 Burkholderiales bacterium
ACTCGTGCTGATACTCGCAGCGGTGTCGCTGGCCGGGCTCGAGCTGGTGGTGCTGAAAATGCTGCCCTTCGACAACAAGTCGGAGCTGCAGGTGGTGGTGGACATGCCCACGGGCACGCCGCTGGAACGGACTTCCGCAGCGCTGCAGGAAATGGGCGCTTATCTGGCAACGGTTCCCGAAGTCACCGACTACCAGGTCTACGCGGGCACCAGCGCGCCGATCAACTTCAACGGCCTGGTGCGCCAGTATTATCTGCGCCAGTCGCCCGAGCTCGGCGACATACAGGTGAATCTGGTGGACAAGCACCAGCGCAGCCGCAAGAGCCACGAAATCGCGGCCGCGCTGCGTCCGCAGCTGCAGGCGATTGCGGCGCGTCTGGGCGCCTCGCTCAAGGTGGTGGAGGTGCCTCCCGGTCCGCCGGTGCAGGCGCCGATAGTGGCCGAAGTCTATGGACCCGACTACGCCGGCCAGATCGCAGTGGCGCAAAAGCTGCGCGCCGATTTCGCCGGCACGCCCGACATCGTCGACGTCGACGCGAGCGTCGCCGAAGCTGCGCCGAAGCTGCGCCTGCGCGTCGACCAGGCCAAGGCTGCGCTGATGGGCGTGGCGCAGAGCGATATCGTCGCCGTCGTGCGCATGGGGCTTGCGGGCGAGGACGTCACGCCCCTGCACGACAGCGGCGCCAAATACGAAGTGCCGGTGAGGGTGTTGCTGCCTCCGGCGCAGGCGAGCCGCGTCGAATCGCTGCTGCGGCTGAAGGTGCGCGCGGCCGGCGGCGCGCTGATTCCGCTGAGCGAACTGGTGCACGCCGAGAGCGTTGCGCGGGACACCACCGTTTATCACAAGGACCTGCTGCCGGTCGTGTACGTATTCGGCGACATGGCGGGCAAGCTCGACAGCCCGCTCTACGGCATGTTCGACATCCGCAGCCGGGTCATGGGCAAAGCGCTGCCGCAGGCTGGAACACTTGGGGAATACTTCATCTCCCAGCCGGAGGACCCCTACGCCGGCTACGCGCTCAAGTGGGACGGCGAGTGGCAGGTGACCTACGAGACTTTCCGCGACATGGGGCTCGCCTATGCGGTCGGCCTGATCCTGATCTACCTGCTGGTGGTGGCGCAGTTCAAGTCCTACCTGGTGCCGCTGATCATCATGGCGCCGATCCCGCTCACCATCATCGGCGTGATGCCGGGGCATGCGCTGCTAGGCGCGCAGTTCACCGCGACCTCGATGATAGGCATGATCGCGCTCGCCGGCATCATCGTGCGCAACTCCATCCTGCTGGTGGATTTCATCAATCTGCAGATGCAGGAGGGCGCGGATTTCGAACACGCCGTGATCAACGCCGGCGCGACCCGGGCCAAGCCCATCGTGCTTACCGGCCTGGCGGCGATGCTGGGCGCGCTGTTCATCCTCGACGACCCGATTTTCAACGGCCTGGCGATCTCGCTGATCTTCGGCATCCTGGTGTCCACCGTGCTCACGCTGGTGGTGATTCCGGTGCTCTATTACGCGGCGAACTGGAAGCGCTGGCCGGCGCGGCCTGCGACGGTGGACGCCACAGCCGCTGCATCCGGCGCCAGTCCCGATAAAGCCGGTTGAGCCGCGGGGCCGTGCCCCATCCGTTTTCATATTCTTTTCAACAGCCTGAAGGAGCATCACCATGACCGTCGATAAATTCGTACACGTATTTGCCGGAACATTCATACTGCTTTCGCTCGCGCTGGGCGTGCAGGCGAGCCCGGTTTTCCACAGCAGCTACTGGCTGTGGTTCACCACCTTCGTCGGCGCCAATCTGCTGCAGAGCGGTTTCACCGGATTCTGCCCGCTGGCGATGATACTCAAGGCGCTGGGCGTGAAAGAGACCGCGGCCGCCTGAGCCTGAAACGCAGCGGCCCCGGTGCGCAGGCGAGGCGTTTCGCCCTGACCGAAGCAGCAGGACATTGAGGGAGTGAGGCAATGCAGATCGAACAGGCAGTAGCGCGGCACTACGCCCACGGCGCGCTCGAGGAAGCGATAATGAATGCGCTCGCGGCCGCGGGCAAGGATGTGAACCACCTTGTGCCCAAGGACCTCGCGCCGGTCGACGAATTCCACGTCGGCGGGCGGCCGGCGACTACGGCATTCGCGCAGCAGCTTGGCCTGCGTCCGGGTATGCGGCTGCTGGACATCGGTTGCGGACTGGGCGGAGCGTCGCGCTACTTTGCCAGCGAACATGGCTGTGAAGTTCGCGGAATCGATTTGTCGGCGGAGTACGTCGGCGTAGCCAATGCGCTGGCCGCGCGGGTCGGCCTTGCCGGGCGTGTGACCTGCGAACAAGGCAGCGCACTGGCCCTGCCTTTCGCGCCGGGAAGTTTCGACGGCGCCTACATGCTCCATGTCGGCATGAATATCGAAGACAAGGCCAGGCTGTTCGCGGAGGTGCGCAGGGTGCTGAAGCCCTCGGGCCTGTTCGGGATCTACGACGTGATGCGCCTCGCTGACGGGGACCTGTCCTATCCCGTTCCCTGGGCAAGCGGCCCCGAATCCAGCTTCGTCGCCGACGCCGCCAGCTACCGGCACCTGCTCGAAGCCGCCGGCTTCGAAGTGCTGAAGCAGCGCGACCGTCGCGACTTCGCGCTGGAGGTGTTTGCCCAAATGCGGGCAAAGGGTGCGGCGGCAGGGCCGGCGCCGCTGGGCCTGCATATCGTCATGGGCGCCGATGCGGGGCGGAAGGTCAAGAACATGACCGGCGACATAAGTGCCGGCCTGATCGCGCCGACCGAAATGATTTGCCGTGCTCCCGCATAGCTGAATTGGCGGCGGGTTCTAGACCGCCGGGATGCGTGCCAGCGTAAGTTTTGCTTCCAGTCCGCCCCCGGGGCGGTTGCGCAATACGAGGTCGCCGCCGTGCGCACGCGCAATGCTGCGCGCTATGCCCAGGCCGAGTCCGGTCCCGCCGGTCTCGCGGCTGCGCGAAGCCTCGCCTCTGAAAAAAGGCTCGAACGCCTGATCCAGTTCTGCTTCCGGGATGCCGGGGCCGTCATCGAGCACGCGGATGGTGAGCCGGTCCGCGGCGTCCTCCAGGCTGATTGCGGCGCGGCCGCCGTAGCGTATCGCGTTGTCCACGAGGTTGGTGAGACAACGCCGCAGCGCGAGGGGCCGGCCCGGGTAGGGCAGCCCGATACTGCCTTCGATCCCGACCTCGTTGCCCATGTCCTGATAATCGGTTTGCAGGCTTTCCAGCAGCGCCGTCACGTCCACGCGCTGCACCGCTTCCTGGGTGCTCGCTTCGCGCATGAAATCCAGCGTCTGCGTAACCATCGACTCCATCTCCTGCAGATCCTTGGCGAACTTCGCCCGCAGCGCCTCGTCCTCCAGCATTTCAGTGCGCAGGCGCAGCCGCGTGATCGGCGTTTTGAGATCATGCGACATGGCGGTGAATATGCGCGTGCGATCGGCGATGAAGCTCGACAGGCGCCGCTGCATGGTGTTGAACGCGCGCGCGGCGCGCTGCGCCTCGCTCGGCCCGGTTTCCGGCAGCGGCGGGCGATTGATGTCCTCGCCCAGTCTTTCCGCGGCTGTCGCGAGCGAGGAGAGCGGACCCGTTACCCAGCGCACCGCGACCAGCGACAGCGCGATCACCGTGCCGAGCAGGATCAGCAGCGTCAGGGCCAGGCGCAGCGGCACGTCGATGGCCTGGGGCGAGAGGTATGAATCGAAGGTGACCCAGGTGCCGTCATGGAGTGCAATCTGCACCGTGAAAAATGTGCCTTGTCCGGAGAAACCCGGGCCCATGCCGTGCTCCTGGCCCCGGCCCCAGCCGCGGCCCTGCATCATGGGCATCATCGCCATCTCGGGCGGCCGGTCGCGCGGCCGCGAGCGGAAGCTCTCCGGCGCGTCCTCGAGCCGAACCACGTTCACCTGAGCGTCCTCGCCCAGGGCAAAGCGCAACACCGCGGTGAACATGGAATGCTGCAGGTCGCTCTGTGCAGGAACCGCGGGCGCCGTGATCCGGGGCCGGTCCAGCGACACCGCCAGCGGCGGCGCGTTGAATACGGCGACGACCTTGCGCCGCTCCGCCGCGGGCAGCGAATCCAGCAGCTTGACGATATCCGACATTTGCTGCGCCAGGCGCATGCCTCCGGCCCGATAAAGCAGCTGGTCGCGTTCGGCCAGATTGATATAAACGGTGGCGATCTGCGCGAGGATCAGGCCGCCGAGCAGGATCAGGACCAGCCTTCCGAACAGACTGCGCGGCGCGAGGCGCACTATCGCTCCACCTCGACCGGCACCGAGAGCACATAGCCCTCGCCGCGCACCGTCTTGATGATCTGCGGATCGGCGGGGTCGTCGCCGAGGCGGTGGCGCAGCCGGCTGACCTGAATGTCGATGCTGCGATCCATGGGGTCGGCCTCATGGCCCTTGGACAGGAGCATGAGCTGGTCGCGCGTAAGCACATGGTTGGGGTGGCTCAGGAAAATCCGCAGCAGCTGGTATTCGTTGCCGCTGAGTGAAGTCACCACGCCCTCCGGCGACACCAGGTGCCGGGCCACCGCGTCCAGGCGCCAGCCGGCGAACGCGATCCCGCGGGCCTCGTCGGCGCGCAGATTGCGCGGCAGGCTGCGCGTGCGCCGCAGCACGCTCTTGATGCGTGCCAGCAGCTCCCTCGGACTGAACGGTTTGGCCAGGTAATCGTCCGCGCCCATCTCCAGGCCGACTATGCGGTCGGTTTCCTCGCCGCGCGCCGTGAGCATGATGACCGGGGTATCGGACTCGGCGCGCAGTTTGCGGCACAGCGTCAGGCCGTCGTCGCCCGGCAGCATCAGATCGAGCACGATCAGATCGACCTTGCCGCGCGCAAGCGCTGCCCACATCCCCTTGCCGTCGGCCACCAGGCCCGCCTGGTAGCCGTTCTTGCCCAGGTACTCGCCGAGCAGGCTGCGGATTTCGGCGTCGTCGTCGACGATCAGAATGTGGTCGGGAGTGTCCATGTCTGCATTTATAACCGTCTGCCTGCGCCCTGTGCGGAAAATTTGTAGCGTAGTGTATCAATGCCCGCTTGCTCACGCCGTGGCGTACAAACGAATATGGGTCCGGAGGACCGTGTTCGCGGCATCCGCTGTGAGGCGGCGCGGCAGGCAACTGCCATGCGCCGCATGATTGATAATATGCGCAACTGTCGATATAGTCGGTGCAGACGAACGGAGATCAATTGGACGAGCTCGACCACGCCTTCGATGCCGTAGCGGCGTATTTCAGCGTACTCTCCGAGCCTACGCGCCTGCGCATCATGCACGCCATATGCGAAGAGGAAAAATCCGTCTGGCAGATTGTCGAAGAACTCGGCGCCACGCAGACGAATATATCGCGCCACCTGAATATGATGCACCGCAGCGGGGTGCTCGCGCGGCGCAAGCAGGGCAAGCAGGTTTACTACCGCGCCGCGGACGCCGCCATGGTGGATATCTGCCGCGACGTATGCAGCCGCATAGCTGCGCAAATGGACGAGAAAAAGCCGCTGCGGGGCGATCTGCTGCGCCTGATGCCGCGGCCCAAGGGCAAAAAGCGCGCGGGCTGATTCACCGCGCTGCGCGTTTCGCCCGAGTCGCGCAGGCGCAAGAGCGATGCAAGGCGCGGCGTCCTCGCGCTAGAGCAAAGTGAATTTTTCGGTCGATTCGTTGTAGCGCACCAGCGCATACCAGATCAGCAGCAGGGCGGCGCTCGCAATGAGGGCCCAACCCCAGCCGCCGAATGCGACCGGGAAATAGGCCTGGTAGCCCAGCTGTGTCGCCTCGATCTCGTCCAGCGTCATCTCGCTCACGGTCAGGCCGGACCGGTGCATCAGCGCGCTGGCGATGGAGCCCGACCAGGCGAAGAAGAACACGGCGACCCAGAGTTTGACGTGTCCCTCGGCCATGCGCCAAAGCGAGCCGGAAGCGCAACCGCCGGCGAAGACCATGCCGATGCCGAATACCGCTCCGCCCGTCAGCGAACCCAGCCAGAACCTGGGCGGAATCGCGATATAGGGATCGATCACCTTGCCCTTGAACAGCAGCGCCGCAATCGGAATCCCGAGCGCCAGGCCGAGCATGACCGCCTTGGTCATTTCGCCCTCGGCGGTCATGAAGGGTTCGCGGAATGCGCGCGCAAAGCACAGGCGCGAGCGCTGCATGATGAAGCCGATGGCGAAGCCCGACAGGATCACGATGCCCCGGACGGCCAGTCTTTGATTCCCCGAGTAATACCAGTTCGCCGCCCAGGCGAGGATGGCCAGCACGATCCCCAGTCCGAGCCAGGGATAGATCGACACCAGGCCCGCCGGCATGGTCAGCGTCGATGGCGCCTGCATGCCCCATTCGATGTGCTCCAGCGTCCACAACAGCAATTTCAGGCCGATGGCGGCACCCAGCAGCAGTCCCACCCACA
>JAENXP010000631.1 GCA_016649475.1 Burkholderiales bacterium
ACGCCGGCCCGCGATCTAAGGCAAGTAGGTAGACTTGAGTGCCTGCGCCTCGCCCCAGACCTTGTATTGCTTGCGGAATGCCGTGTAGTTATCGGCGACTTCCTTGAAAGTCGCATCCGTGGCCGACAGCTCCGCCATGACTTCGTTCCACGCCTTCTCGAAGGCGGCGAGTTGCTCGTCGGTCCAGCGTATGTTCTTGACGCCGTGCTTGGCGGTGTTCTCGTTCATCGCCGCCGGGTTGCGCCACTCGGTCTCGGCGTAGCCCCACGATATCGTTTCGCCCAATGCAAGTTGCAAGATCATCTTGTTGGACTTCGACAACGCGTCGTAGGCCTTCTTGTTGACCAGAAATTCGTTGACCGAAACGTTCTGGTGCCAGCCCGGGAAGTAGTTGTTCTTCGCGATCTGGTAGAAGCCCAGCTTCTGGTCGATCGAGGGCATCGAGAACTCGGTGGCGTCGATCACGCCGCGCTCGAGCGCGGGATAGATATCCGCCGCCGCGAGCAGCTGCGTCGACACGCCCAGCTTTTGCATGACCTGCGCGCCGAGGCCGAAGAAGCGCATTTTCATGCCCTTCAAGGAGTCCAGCGATTTGACCGGTTCCTTGAACCAGCCCGAAGTCTCGGGGCCGATCACCAGAGCGTTGAATCCGAGCACGCCGTGCTTGGCGTAGATCTCGTTGCGGATCTTGTCGCCGCCGCCGAATATTTTCCACGCCAGGAATTCGCCCATGCTCGGACCGAAAGGCACCGCGGTGAAGAAGGACACGGCCGGCCCGATCTTGCCGGTGTGGTAACCCGGAGTGGTCCAGCAGGCATCGACCGAGCCTTTGGAAACGGCATCGAAGCACTCGAGCGCCGGGACCAGCGCGCCCGGCTCGTAGAATTTGATCTCGAATTTGCCGCCGCTTGCTTCCGAGACGTTCTGCGAGAAACGCACACCCGAGGTTCCCAGGTGGGGCAGCGTGCCGCCGAAGGCGCTCTGCATTTTCCATTTGACCTTCTTCTGTGCCAATGCGCTGCCCGCGCTGGCAGCCATTGCGATTGCGAGCCCCGCTGCCAATAGTACCTTGAGTGATGTCCTCGGCTTGCTCATGTCTTCCTCCTGTTGGTCTCGTTTTGATATTGTCGTATTGGACCCGGCCAGCAATCCCCCTTTGCCGGGTTCGACTGGACTACAACTGGCTGGACTACGACTTTTGGTCCGCCCTTCTGCTGCGGACCGGGTTCATAATAGATCAGCGGCTGGCGGATTCCAACCAGAAATTTGCCAGGGCTCGTACGCGGCACTGCAGCACGCTCCTATCGGTGAGGAATTGTTGCGCCGCAACCAAGGGGGGTGCAATCAGAATCATGGACACATGGGCGCCGCCGCGTATATATTGACCCTGCCGATGCAGCAGTCACCATGAATCACTTGAACATCTTATGAACCTCCCCGACTGGCAACCCAGCCCGCGCTATCCGGACCCCTCAGTGGTCGCGGTGGACGAATCGTTCAACCGTTACCGGCTGCCGCTCGCCAAGCTGGAGCGCCTCGCCAGCGGCTGCCGCTGGGCGGAAGGTCCGCTGTGGCTGGGCGATATGCGTTGCCTGATCTGGAGCGACATTCCGAACAACCGCATGCTGCGCTGGGACGAGGCAAGCGGCGCTGTGAGCGAGTTCCGCAATCCGTCCGGCAATGCCAACGGCAACACGCGCGACCTGCAGGGACGTCTGCTCACCTGCGAACACGGCGGACGGCGTGTCTCGCGCACCGAGCACGACGGCCGCGTGGTGACACTGGTGGATTCCTTCGAGGGCAAGCGCCTCAATTCGCCGAACGACGTGGTGTGCAAGTCCGACGGTTCGATCTGGTTCACCGATCCGAGCTTCGGCATACTCGGCTGGTACGAAGGCAATAAGGCGGAGCCGGAGTTGCCGCTGAACGTCTATCGCCGGGATCCGGCCGGCCATCTGACAGTGGTAGCCGAGGGCATCAACCAGCCCAACGGCCTCGCCTTCTCGCCGGACGAATCGGTACTCTATATCGTTGAATCGCGCTCCGTGCCGCGCAGAATACTCGCCTGCGATGTGGTCGGGGGCACGCAGCTTGCCAATCGGCGCGTACTGATCGACGCCGGACCGAAAGGTACGCCGGACGGCTTTCGCGTCGACCTCGACGGCAATCTGTGGTGCGGTTGGGGCATGGGCGAAGCGGGCCTGGACGGTGTTCACGTTTTTGATCCGGCGGGCAAGCTGGTCGGGCGCATTGATCTGCCCGAGCGCTGCGCCAAC
>JAENXP010000463.1 GCA_016649475.1 Burkholderiales bacterium
CTCATGCCTGCGCACGTTCCGGCTGTCGGGCATGATCATGTGGATCCTGTTCGGCGCGCACGCGTTCAGCGCGGCCTACCAGTCCATGGGCGCGCAATCTCTGATCAAGGAGATGATGACCGGTATCCCGGGCGGCCCCTGGGGAACCATCGTCTTCATCGAGTTCGTGTTGCTGCTGCTCGGCATGGTGCTCGATCCGGTCGGCATCATGCTGATCACGCTGCCGGTGTTTCTGCCCATCATCACCGCGCTCGGATTCGACCCGATCTGGTTTGGCATTCTGTTCATCATCAACATGGAAATCGGCTATCAGACTCCGCCTTTCGGGTTCAATCTGTTCTACCTGAAGGGGATAGTGCCGGCGGGCATCACCATGGGCGACATCTACCAGTCGGTGACGCCCTATACCCTGATCATGATCCTGGGCCTCATCCTTATCATGCTGTTCCCCGCTCTCGCCACCTGGCTGCCGTCGCTTTTGGTGCTGTAAGGCGCCGTGTGTCGGCGCATCCGGACCAACCAATGAGACACCGATCAGCCCTTTTCATTTGGATGCTCGCGATTGCCTTGACGGGCTGCGGAGGCGGAGGTGACGGATCCGTGCCCGTAAACGTCGCGCCCACATCAAGCGCCTGCGCTGCTCAAAGTGTGCTTGCCGGTACCACCGTAACACTGGACGGCAGCGCGAGCACGGATGCGGACAGTGATCCGCTGACCTTCGCGTGGTCGCTGACATCGAAGCCCGCAGGCAGCAGCGCCACGCTCACGGGTGCCACGAGCGCCAGGCCCACCTTCAACGCCGATCTCGCCGGAACCTACGTTGCATCTTTGATCGTCAATGACGGCAAGGCCAGCAGCGCTGCGGCTGCGACGACGATCACGGTCGCGGTAGGGAACGCCGCTCCGGTGGCAAGCGCCGGCGTCGCCCAGAATGTCCTGACAGGCACGGTCGTTACGCTGGACGGCAGGGCGAGTTCGGACGCCAACGCGGATCCGCTCAGCTTTGTCTGGATTTTCACGTCGCGACCCGCGGGCAGCGCCGCAACGCTCACGGGCGCCACGACCGCCCAGCCCAGCTTCAACGCCGATGTCGCCGGAACCTATGTCGCGACTCTGGTGGTCCACGATGGCAAGGTGAGTAGCGCGCCCGCTGTCGTGACGGTCACCGCTACCGCCGCCGCCAGCAACGCCGCCCCGGTCGCAAACGCCGGCGTTGCTCAAAGCGTGGCGACGGGCACGGTCGTAACTTTGGACGGAAGTGCAAGTACGGACGCGAACGCAGATCCGCTGACTTTCGCCTGGACCCTCACGTCGAGACCTGCGGGCAGCACCGCAGCATTGACCGGCGCCACGAAGGTCAATCCAAGCTTCATCGCCGATCGCGCCGGGACCTACGTCGCGACGCTGGTGGTCCACGATGGCAAGGTGAGTAGCGCGCCAGTCGCTGTGACGGTTTCCGCGATGTCCGGAGGAACCTGCGATATCAGCAATTTTCAGAGCGAGGCACTCGCGCTGGTCAATGCCTATCGAGCGGCTGGCGCGCAGTGTGGCGACCGCGGCTCATTTCCGGCAGCATCTGCGCTGGCGTGGAACCCGGCACTTACGCGAGCTTCGCTGGCGCACAGTGAGGACATGGTGGCGCACAATTTCTTCAGCCACACCGGCTCAAACGGGTCCGACATCGGCCAGCGCGCGACTGCGGCTGGCTATGCGTGGTCATTCGTAGGCGAGAATATCGCCGCCGGCTACGCATCCATCAACACGGTCGTCGGGGGTTGGATGGCTAGCCCGGGACACTGCGCGAATATCATGAACGCAAACTTCAACGATATCGGTTTGGCCTGCGTGGCAGGCACGGCCGGTAACACCTACTCCAATTACTGGACCATGGATTTGGGCCGTCCACAGTAGTTCGGAATGCACATATTTGGAAGAGGTTCAGTATTCCCGGAAGCCCCGACGGGAGAGGGAGAAACACCTCCCTGATCCGCAAGTTTCCAGGCCCCAGGTTCGAGCCCTGGTCGGGGAGCCAAGAAAACTGACGGGCAGGTGACGAAAGTTGCCGGCCTGTCTTGTTTTCGGTGAGTGGCCGCTGGCGTGGCTTATCCTATGTTGTCTTGGCGATCGATGGAGGATCAATGGAGACAGTCCGGACCAGAATCCTTCCGGGACAGTTGAAAGGATGTCGCACGATTTTGGCTTTTCTCGTGCCCATCCTGATGGCCTGCCCTGTGGCTGCGCAGAACACAAGACCTTACTCGGGTCCTATTTTCGACGCCCACCTTCACTACAACATCGAGGCTGTTCAACCCTACCCTGTCACCAAAGTGCTGGGCATGATGAAAGACGCCGGGGTGGCTGCCATCGTTGCGAACTCCCGTCCGAACGACGGTACCAAGGCGCTTGCTGAGTCCAAGGGCGAGCTGACTAAGTCTGGCGTTCAGATAATCCCCTTTATTCGTCTGTACCGGAACCGAGACGACTATACAAACTGGTTTCGCGATCCGACCATCTACCAGATGGTCGAGAATGAGTTAGCCGCTGGAACAGCGGCTGGCGCGTACCGTGGCGTCGGTGAGTTTCATCTGTATGAAAGCCAAAACGCCAACGGGCCTGTTGCCAAGAAAATCATGCAACTGGCGGAGGCAAGAAACCTGGTGATCTTGGCCCACGTTGACGATGCGGCGATTGAGATGCTCTACGCCCATGCACCGAAGGCCAGGATCATTTGGGCCCACACCGGGATTTCCGGAGTTCCGGCCAGTCGGGTGGTGGAACTACTGGTCAAGTACCCAACGCTAATTGGAGAGTTATCGTATCGCCCCGGATTGACCGACGGCGACGGTCTCCTTAGCCCAGAGTGGAAACAAGTCTTTCTTTCCCATCCCGACCGCTTTTGCCTGGGGTCGGACACGTGGACTAATGGACGCTGGGCTGCTTATGGCGAAATCATGGCCGGCTACCGCGTATGGCTTGGAGGTCTCCCTACTGCCATTGCCCGAAAGATTGCCTGGGAAAATGCAGCCGGCCTATTCGGTTTACCCTAGTTGGAGCCTGCGAACGCGCATTACAGGAAGCCTCGCAGGCGTCATGCTTGCGAGGCTTCTTGCGTTTGAGGTCAGCCGTCCACTTCAACTCGCTGCCAATCAGCGCGTTACTCGGAACCAGTTTGCGGGGGCGTGGCACTGGCGTCACCTGAGCCAGGGTTGATGTGCAA
>JAENXP010000675.1 GCA_016649475.1 Burkholderiales bacterium
CCCGGATTGTGATTCCGGTCGTCGTGGGTTCGAGTCCCATCAGCCACCCCATCTCCCTTAGGCGCGAAGCTTATTCTATTTGCGCTGTCAGAAAGTCAAAGCATACATCCTTGCAGATCCAGCCTGAAGCAGCGTCGCCCCTGGCAGATCGCGTTTCTCCGCGAGGTGGACACGCTCGTCGAGGCGTGACGTGAACCAGTTCGCGGCATCCGTGCGGCCGGCCACTCTCTGGGCCGCCACCGCAGCAGCAGGACCTGCTACTGGCGCGCTGCCTGCCGGTGAATATCACGCCGATGTGCTGGTGATCGGCGCAGGCTACACCGGCCTTTCGACCGCGCTCGCAGCAGCCGAGCGTGGCGCCGATGTCATGCTGCTGGAGGCGGCAGAAATCGGCTCGGGCGGTTCCGGGAGCAACAACGGGCAGGTAATCCCGTGCCTGACCCGCGCCGATCCGGATGCGGTTGTCGCCGCTTGCGGCGCGGACAAGGGCGAGGCGCTGGTCGCGCTGATACGCGACTCGGCGCAATTCACGTTCGATCTGATCCGGCGCCACGGCATCGACTGCGATGCGGTGCAAAACGGCTGGCTGCAACCGGCGCACACACCGGGCCGCGTCGCGCGCATCTCGATGCCGCGTTTCCAGCAATGGCAGCGCCGCGGCGCGCCGGTCGAACTGCTCGATGCGGACCAGGTTGCAGAACTCACCGGTTCGCGCTATTGGCATGGTGGTTGGCGCAATCCGACCGGAGGTCATGTCAATCCGCTTGCGCTTGCGCGCGGCCTCGCCCGTGCCGCGATGGGCGCGGGGGCGCGCGTGCACACGCGTTCCCCGGTGGCCGGCATGGAGCGGGCCGGTGACGCTTGGCGGGTGCGTACTGAGGCAGCGTCGGTCATGGCCAGGCATGTGGTGATTGCGACCAACGCCTACGGCATGAATCGCGTCTGGCCGGGTTTGGACCGCAGCTGGGTTCCGCGCCGCTCCTATCAGATGGCGAGCGCTCCGCTGCCGGAGGCCGTACGCCGCAGCATTCTGCCGACCGACAACGCCATGTCCGATACACACGGCGACCTATACTTCTGCCGCTTCGACCGGCACGGGCGTCTGATAACCGGCGGGGCGCTGATTTTGGACCACGACTTCGAAGCCCGGCTGAAGCGCCGCATTGGCGAGCGGCTTGCGCTGGTGTTTCCGCAGATCGGCAGGCCGGCGTTCGACTACGTCTGGCACGGCCTGCTGAGCATGACCATGGACGATTTACCGCACGTGCACGCGCTCGCTGAAGGAGTAATCACCTGGGTAGGCTGCAATGGCCGCGGGGTGGCGCTCGGTGTCGCGCTGGGGCCGGTGCTCGCCGACGCCGCGCTCGGCGCAGCACCCCGGGATTTGCCGCTGCCGTTGACGCGGCTGGGACGTGTTCCCGCGCACCTGATTGCAGCACGCGTCGCGCCGTGGATGCTGGCACTGTCCCGCTGGCGCGACCTGCAACCGTAGTCAGAGCGCGCGCATCACCCGTTGCAGCTTTTCGCGCACCTCGATGCCGATCGGACCCACATCGGGATTGCTGGTCATCTGTCCCATCATCCCGGGATCCAGGAATTCCACCTGCACCGTGCCGGCGGCATCCTGGCGGACTACGACGTTACAGGGTAGCAACAGGCCTATGCTCGGCTCTGCCGTGAGCGCGCGCTTGGCCAATGCCGGATTGCAGGCGCCCAGAATGCGGTAAGGGGGGATGTTGTGATCGAGTTTTTTCTTCAGAGTGGAGGCAACGTCGATCTCGGTCAATACGCCGAAGCCCTCTTTTTGCAATTCCGCAGTGACTTTGGCCAGCGCCTGGTCGAAACTCAATGCAACGGACTTGCCGAAGCCGTAACGATTTTCCATGGTCAGCGTCCCGGCGCCTGTTTGGCCTGAGCCGGCAGAAACACATAGCCCCGGTCTTTCGCATTGGCGAGGCAGGCTTCGTAGTTGGTATAGCCTTTGGACGATTCGGCTACAACGGACTGACCCGCGCCTATTTGTTGCCAGTTCCATTGATGGCCACCGTCCATATAAAAGCGCCAAGTCACATTCATTTGCGGTTACCTCTTCGTTTAAGAGTGTA
>JAENXP010000694.1 GCA_016649475.1 Burkholderiales bacterium
CATCGTCCTGAGCTTGCGGCTGCCCAGCCGCGCCAGGGCACGCTGCCCGGCATAGCGCCCGACTGCATCGCCGGCGGGCAGATCGCGCGCGTCACGCGCTTCGGCGTACCAGTCGTCGCGCTGCATCGACCCCGCCTGCTCGGCGATTACCGCGCAGGACAGGTAATGGCGTGTAGTCGGATAGCCGGCGACAAAACCGTTGGAGTTGGCGACCGCGAACTGGTGGTGCTGGGTCGAGACGCCCGCGCCTTCGGAATTGACTATGCGCCGATCGAGGGCGAAGGCCGCGGCCTCGCAGGCGCGCGCGCGCTCGATCGCCTCGTCGATGGGCAGGTCCCAGGGGTGAAACAAATCGAGGTCATGAATTTCGCGCGCCATCATCCCGGGTTCGGCCAGGCCGGCGCAATCGTCGCTGGCGGTAAATCGCGCGATGCTGACCGCCGCCGCCACGGTATCCTTGAGCGCCTTGGGCGAGAAATCCGAGGTGCTGGCAAAGCCCTTGCGCTGGCCAAGGTAGGCGGTTACACCTATGCCCTTGTTGCGGTTGTACTCGATGGTCTCGACTTCTCCCTTGCGCACCACCGCCGTCTGACCATAGCCTTCGGACACATCGCATTCACATGCGCTTGCTCCCTGTGTGACGGCCTGACGCAACAAATCCGCAGCGACTTGCCTCAGCGTGGCCAGCGGATAGGTAAAGCGCGCTGTCGTCCTCGCTCTCGTCCTCGCTGTCGTCCTTGAGCCTGTTTTCATCGAACTATGGCCATAGTGTTGGCGTGCATTCCGTAAAAACCATTATCATAGCAGGTCAAACCTTCCGCACCCGGCCCCATGCAAGACGAACCCGCCAGCAAAACACGCAGAAAAAAGGACATGCTCGCGCTGCAGGAGCTGGGAGAGCAGCTGGTCGGGCTGAATGAACAGCAGCTCGAGATCATGCAACTGCCGGAATCCCTGCTGGAAGCAGTACAGGAGGCCAGGCGCCTCACCAAACACGAGGCGCGCCGGCGGCAGATGCAATATATCGGCCGCCTGATGCGCGACATCGACGCCGCACCGATACGCGACAGGCTGGACCAGTGGCAAGGGCAGGGACGCGAGCATACGGCGCAGTTGCACGCGCTGGAGCGCTGGCGCGAGGAACTCCTGGCCGGCGACCCTGCCCTGGAGCATTTCCTGCGCGAATACCCCGGTGCGGACAGCCAGAAGCTGCGCACCCTGATCCGCAACGCGCGGCGCGAGCAAAGCGCAACGCTACCGCCCAAGAGCTATCGCGAACTGTTCCGCGCACTGCGCGAAATGACTGCAAAGGAGCCGGTGGCCGACAGTTGACTTTGGGGGCCGTTGCGGAATTTCCGCAACGCCCCGCCAATTCAGCGCGCCGGCTGCCAGATTGAACATATGCAAAACAATCCAGACACACTTTTGATCGGCCTGGTTTCCATCAGCGACCGCGCCTCGGCCGGCGTGTACAGGGACGAGGGCATTCCAGCGCTCGAAGACTGGTTCGGCAAAGCCATTCACAGCCCGGCCTGGCGCGTGGAAACAAGGCTGATTCCGGACGAGCAGGCGCTGATCGAGAAAGCGCTGACCGAACTCGTCGACCAGGCCGGCTGTCACCTCGTACTCACGACGGGCGGCACCGGCCCGGCAGAGCGCGATGTCACGCCCGAGGCCACGCTCGCCGTTGCGCACAAGCTCATGCCCGGCTTCGGCGAGCAGATGCGCAGGATCAGCCTGGAGTTCGTGCCGACCGCCATTCTGTCGCGCCAGGTCGCGGTGATCCGCTACCGCCGCGCTGCCGGCGTACCTGCCGCAGGCTGTCTCATCATCAACCTGCCGGGGCAGCCAAAGTCGATCAGGGAAACCCTGGAAGGACTCAAGGACAAGGAAGGCAAACAGATCGTCCCGGGGATATTCGCCGCAGTGCCCTATTGCATCGACCTCATCGGCGGACCGTACATCGAGACCCGCGAAGACGTGATCAAGGCATTCCGACCGAAATCGGCCATCCGTACGAACAAGAATCTCTAACAAAACGAGGGGATACC
>JAENXP010000273.1 GCA_016649475.1 Burkholderiales bacterium
GCAACGTGTTGGCAAGGTCGAAGAAGTGGCCGCCTGCGTCAGTTTTCTGCTGTCGGAAGACGCGGGTTACATAACGCGCCAGGTTATATCCGTGAATGGCGGGATGATCTGATGGTGCGCGTTGTCGTCACCGGAATGGCTGGCATCTCGCCCATCGGCGATAGCTGGGAGTCGATCCGCGCTCGCCTGCGAACTCGCCACGGCACCATCGATCCGGCTTTTCATCTTAGCCAACTCGTCGATGAAGTAATTGGCGGTGGAACCGGTGCCGACGCCGACGATGGCGTCCTCGACCACGTATTTGATCGCCTCTCTGGCAACCGCGAGTTTCAGTTCATCCTGGGTCATCGAATCATCCGCATTCCGCTTAGGATTTTTTGGGTACGTACAGATCGGTGATGCTGCCCAGCGCCATTTCCGCGGCGAAGAACGGCGTTTCCGACAGCGTCGGATGGGGATGTATGGAAAGGCCGATGTCCTCCATGTCGGCGCCCATTTCCAAAGCCAGCACCATTTCCGCGATCAACTCGCCCGCGTTGACGCCGACGATGCCGGCGCCGAGTATGCGTTTGCTGTCTTTGTCATAGAGCAGCTTGGTCACGCCCTCATCGCGGCCGACCGACAGCGCCCTGCCGCTCGCGGCCCAGGGGAAACTCGCCTTGTCGTAGGCTATGCCTTGTTTTTTTGCCTCGGTCTCGGTCAGCCCCATCCACGCGACCTCGGGGTCGGTGTAGGCGACCGAAGGTATGGTCATGGCATCGAATGCGACCTTGTGGCCGGCGATGGTCTCGGCCGCCACCTTGGCCTCGTGCGTGGCCTTGTGCGCGAGCATGGGCTCGCCGCAGACATCGCCGATGGCGAAAATATGCGGCACGTTGGTGCGCTGCTGCTTGTCGACCGCGATATAGCCGCGCGCGTCCACCGCGACTCCGGCGCGCTCGGCGCCGATGTCGGCGCCATTGGGGCGGCGCCCGACCGCCAGCAGCACGCGGTTGAACATCTGCTGCTGCGGCTTTACCTCGCCTTCGAACGTTGCCAGCAGCCCTTCGGCTTTGGGCTCCAGCTTCGCCACCTTGGTATTGAGATAGATCGCCTCATAGCGTTTCTCGATGCGCTTCGCGAGCGGGCGGATCAGGTCGCGGTCGGCGCCCGGAATGAGGCCATCGGCCATCTCCACCACCGTGACCTTGGCCCCGAGCGCGTCGTAGACGCAGGCCATTTCCAGGCCGATGATGCCGCCGCCGATCACCAGCAGGCGCCGCGGTATGTCCGCCAGCTGCAGCGCCCCGGTCGAGTCCATCAGGCGCGCGTCGTCGTACGGGAACCCCGGAATCTTCGCCACGCGCGAGCCCGCCGCAATGATGCAGGAATCGAAGGAGACGCGCTTTATGCCTTCGGCCGTTTCCACCGCGATCTGATTGGGCGACTCGAATGTCCCCACGCCCTGCAGCGTCGTCACTTTGCGCTGCTTGGCCAGACCCACCAGGCCCTTGGTCAGGCGCCCGACCACCGCGTCCTTCCAGCTGCGCAGCTTGTCGATATCGATTTTCGGTTTTCCGAAAGCGATGCCAGAATGCGACATCTCCTCGGCTTCGGTCACCACCTTGGCCGCGTGCAGCAGCGCTTTGGACGGGATGCAACCGACGTTCAGACATACGCCGCCCAGCGTCGCATGACGCTCGATCAGCACGACTTTCTTGCCCAGGTCGGCGGCGCGAAACGCGGCGGTGTAGCCGCCGGGACCCGCGCCCAGCACCACGACTTCGGCGTGCAGGTCGGCATTGCCGGATACCGCCGCCGGACCCGGCGCCGCGCCCGGAGAAACGCCCCCTGCGCCACTATCCGCCGGTGCCGCGGGGGCGCCGGGAACAGCCGCCTGCGCATCCGGCGCCGCCGCCTCGGCCGCCGCAGCGGCCGGCTCGAGCAGCATGATAGCCGTGCCCTCGGACACCTTGTCGCCGACTTTGATCTTCATCTGCTTCACCACACCCGCCGCGGGCGAAGGGATTTCCATCGTCGCCTTGTCCGATTCCACGGTGAGGAGCGAAGTTTCTTTCTCCACCGCGTCACCCGGCTTGACCAGCACCTCGATGACCTCGACATCCTTGAAGTCGCCGATGTCCGGGACTTTGATCTCGATAGTGTCGCTCATGCGTATCCCCGCTTCATTTTGATAGTGTGCACTTGGTCGGCCCTAAAGCAGCGAACGGCGGATGTCGGAGAGCACCGACGCGAGATACGAGGTGAAGCGCGCGGCGGAGGCGCCGTCGATGACGCGGTGGTCGTAGGACAGCGACAGCGGCAGCATCAGCCGCGGCACGAACTGTCCGGATTCGCCCTTGCCGCCGGCCCAGACCGGACGCATCGCCGGTCTGGATACGCCGAGGATGGCTACTTCCGGGGCGTTGATGATGGGCGTAAACGCCGTGCCGCCGATGCCGCCGAGGCTGGAGATGCTGAACGTCCCGCCCTGCATGTCGCCCGGCTTCAATTTCTTGTCGCGCGCGAGTTTGGACATCTCCGCCAGTTCGCGCGCGAGATCGTATACGCCCTTGCGGTCGGCATCGCGTATCACCGGTACCACCAGGCCGTCGGGTGTGTCCACCGCCACACCGATGTGAAAATATTTCTTCAGCACCAGGTTCCCGCCGCCCGGGTCTAGCGAGGCGTTGAAATCCGGGTACTGGCGCAAGGCGGTGACGCAAGCCTTGATCAGGAAAGCGAGCATGGTGAGCTTGAAGCCCTGCTTTTCACTCGCCGCACCGCTGTCCTTGCGGAAGGCCTCGAGTTCGGTGATGTCCGCCTCGTCGAACTGGGTCACATGCGGAATGGATATCCAGTTGCGGTGCAGATTGGCGCCGGAGAGTTTCTTGATGCGCGACAGCGGCTTTAGCTCGACCGGGCCGAACTTGGCGAAATCCACCTGCGGCCAGTCCGGAAGATTGAACGGAACACCGCCCGCAGGCGCGGCCGCGCCCAGCGCCGCCGCCGGCGCCTGGGTCAACACGCCCTTGACGAACGACTGCACGTCTTCCTGGGTGATGCGTCCCTTGGGGCCGGACCCGCGGATCTTGGCCAGGTCGGCACCGAGCTCGCGTGCGAATTTGCGCACCGATGGACTGGCGTGCGGTTTGAACCCCGGCACTTCGGCAACCGGTTCGAGCGGCACTGGCGCGGGCCGGTGTATCGGCACGGCCGCAGGTTCAGCCGCAGGCGCGCTGGCCGCGGCGGGTTGCGGCGACGGAGCGGAAGGCGCTGGTGTATCCGCGGTCTTGGATGGAGGCGGCTCTGGCGCTGCGCCTGCCCCCGCTTCCAGCAGCAGTATCATGCTGCCTTCGGCCACCTTGTCCCCCAGCTTTACTTTGAGCTCTTTCACCACGCCGGCGGCGGGCGAAGGAATTTCCATGGTTGCCTTGTCTGATTCGACCGTGATCAGCGATGTTTCCTTGGCTACCGTATCGCCCGGCTTGACCAGGATCTCGATAACATCGACCTCCTTGAAATCGCCGATGTCGGGAACTTTGATTTCCGTAATGCTGGACATGGTTGTTCCTTTTAGTGCCTGTTACGATATGAGGCGACAGATCCCCTCATACTCCCCTTTATCAGGCCGTTGCAAAATTCATTTTGCGACGGCTTCTTACACCGTTACCGGATTGGGCTTGTCCGGGTCGATGCCGTATTTCTTGATCGCCGCGGCGACCACCGACACCTTGATTTCGCCCAGATCGGCGAGCGACTTGAGCGCGGCCAAAGTGACCCAACGGCGGTCGACTTCGAAGAAATCGCGCAGGCGCTCGCGCGTATCGGAACGGCCGAAGCCGTCGGTACCCAGAACCCTATAGGTCCGGCCCGCGGGGATGAACGGCCGGATCTGTTCGGCAAACGCTTTCATGTAGTCGCTCGAAGCAACGACCGGGCCGGCGCTGTCCTTGAGCATTTTCTCCACCCAGGACTCGCGCGGCGCTTCCGCGGGATGCAGCAGGTTCCAGCGCTCGCACGCGAGGCCGTCGCGGCGCAGCTCGGTAAAGCTGGGGCAGCTCCAGATATCGGCGCCCACGCCCCAGTCTTTCTCCAGCAGCTCTGCCGCTGCAATGACTTCGCGCAGGATGGTGCCCGAACCGAGCAGCTGCACCCGCAGCGGCTTGTCCGCGCCCGCCTTGGCCTTGGGTTTGCCGCCTGCCTTGAACAGGTACATGCCCTTGAGTATCCCTTCTTCGGCGCCTGCGGGCAGTCCAGGATGAGTGTAGTTCTCGTTCATCACGGTGACGTAGTAGTACACGTCTTCCTGATTGGTCACCATGCGCTTGAGGCCGTCATGGATGATCAACGCCAGCTCGTAGCCGAAGGTCGGATCGTAGGAAATGCAGTTCGGAATCACCGAGGAGAGGATGTGCGAATGCCCGTCCTCGTGCTGCAGGCCCTCGCCGTTCAAGGTGGTGCGCCCCGCGGTTCCGCCGAGCAGGAAACCGCGCGCGCGCTGGTCACCCGCAGCCCAGGCCAGATCGCCGATGCGCTGCAATCCGAACATCGAATAGAAAATATAAAAAGGCACGCTGACGACGTTGGTGGTGCTGTAGGAAGTTGCGGCGGCGATCCAGGAGCAGAACGCGCCCGCTTCGTTGATGCCCTCTTCCAGAATCTGGCCGGCCTTGTCCTCGCGGTAGTAGGTCACCTGA
>JAENXP010000428.1 GCA_016649475.1 Burkholderiales bacterium
AAAGAACATTCGTACCAAAAACACGGTTTTGAATAAAAGCAACAACGGGGGCCGCTTTAAGTCACCTGAGGCTGCGCTTTTTCCACCGCATCGATCTGCGCGCGCATGTGCCACACCAGCCACAGCCCGGGGAGCGCGGCGGCGAAGGTGAGCACGAAGAAATTCGCCCAGCCCCAGGCCGCGACCAGGCCGCCGGTGACCGGGCCGAACAGGATGCGCCCGAGCGAGGCGATCGCCGACAGCAGCGCGTACTGGGTGGCGCTGAAGCTGTGGTTGCACAGCGCCATGGCGAACGCGACGAAAGCCGCGGTGCCCATGCCGCTGGCGAGGTTTTCGAAGCCCACCGCGAACACCAGCAGCGGGTAGCTCTTGCCGGCCCAGGCGAGCACTGCAAACGACAGGTTGGAGACCGCCTGCAGCACGCCGAACAGAAGCAGCGCGCGCATCAGGCTCATGCGCACCAGCAGCAGGCCGCCGACGAGGCCGCCAAGCAACAGTGAAACCAGCCCCAGTGCTTTGTTGATGGTGCCGACGTCGGTGAGCGAGAAACCCACGCCGCGGATCAGAAATGCCGTGGTCAGCGTGCCGGCGAGTGCGTCGCCGAATTTGTACAGCGCGATCAGGGCGAGCAGTTGCAGCGCGCCCGGCCGCGACATGAGATCCCTGAGCGGTCCGACCACGGCGTCGCGCAGGCTGCGCGGCGGCGTTCCGCGCAGCGCGGGTTCGGGCGCGACGAGACTGGTCATCATGCCGACGCCCATCAGTACAGCCATCGCAAAAAACGTCTGCCGCCAGCCGATCTGGTCGGCCAGGATCAGTGCGAGCCCGCCCGAGGCCAGCATCGCAATGCGGTAGCCGAGCACGCTCACCGCGGCGCCCATGCCGCGTTCGTTCGCCGGCAGCAGGTCGGTGCGATAGGCATCGATGACGATGTCCTGCGAAGCCGACGCAAACGCCACCCACAGCGCCAGGCAGCCGAGCAGCCACAGATCTGAGTTGGGGGACGAAACGGCCATGCCGGCGATGCCCGCGACCAGGGCCAGTTGCGTCAGCAGCATCCAGCCGCGACGACGGCCGAGAAACGGCGGCACATAGCGGTCCATCAACGGCGACCAGAGGAACTTGAGCAGATAGGGAATGCCGATCCAGGAAAACCAGGCGATGGTCATGATGTCCGCGCCGGACACGGTGAGCCAGGCTTGCAGCGTGCCCCCGGTAAGCGCCAGCGGCAGCCCCGAGGAAAACCCGAGCAGCAGGACAGCGGCAACGCGCGGGCTGCGCAGGATCTCCAGATAGGGCGACGGCATGGGCCGATTCTACCTGTGTTACAGTCAGTTAAGGTTGATTTAACGAGCGAAAACCGGTAGCCTTGTGACCTTCCGCCAGTGAGTTAGCGAGAGCGGAAATTTCCAGTCAGAGAGGCAAGACATCATGAACACCAATACCGATATGTCCCGGGAAAAGCTCGGATCCGATCTGCGGATCGTCATCGCTGACGCGGAGGAATTGCTGCGCGCAACCGCCGGCCAGATGGGAGAAAAGGCGGTCGTCGCGCGCGAGCGCATTCAGGAAAGCCTGCGCATCGCCAAGGACAAGCTGGCGCGGGCAGAGGAAGTCATGGTCGACAGGACCAAGGCCGCGGCGCGCGCCACCGACGATTATGTGCACGACCATCCGTGGGGCGCCGTGGGCATCGCCGGCGCCGTCGGCCTGGTCATCGGCATGTTGATCAGCCGCCGCTAGTCATGGCGCAAAGGGGGGGCGCCGCCGCGCGCGGCGGCCTTCTGCACTCGATCAAGCACCTGGGGCACACCCTGCTCGGCGCGGCGCATACGCGCCTGGAAATATTCGCCACCGAAATCGAGGAAGAACGCCTGCGGCTGGAGCAGCTCCTGCTCATCGCCCTGGGCGCGGGATTCTGCCTGGGCATGGCGATGGTGCTGTGCGTCACTTTCGTGCTGATCTATTTCTGGGACACGCACCGGCTGCTCACCGTCGGCCTGCTCGCAATGGTGTTCCTGGCCATTGCCGCCGCGCTGGGCTGGATCCTGCGCGCGCGGGTGAAATCGCGGCCCAAGCCGTTCGTGATTACGCGCGGCGAACTCGCCAAGGACGGCGCCATGCTGCGCGAGCCGTAAGCGTGAACCGGCGCCTAGTCGCAATCGAAACCAGGCGCGCGCAATTGCTCGAGCGCGCCGCGCTCGAACGCGCCGACGTGGCGCAAACGCTGCAGCTATGGGAGCAACCGCTGGGCTTCGTCGACCGCTGTCTGGAGGCTGTACGCTTTGTCGTCTCGAGCCCGCCGCTCATGGCCGGCGCCGCGTTCGCGCTGGTGCTGCTGCGCCCGCGCAGTGCAATCAAATGGGCGCAGCGCGCCTTCGGCCTGTGGCAGGGCTATCGCTGGCTGAGGAATAAAACGGCGGTTTAGCGCATGCACAAGCCAGTCATCGTCCGGTCCGTAATGGACATGATGGACCGGGAGCGAAAATATGTCCTCGGTGAGGTGGTGCAGATTACCGGCTTGATGCCGCTGCTGATGAAACCGCGCAACCGGCAGAAATGGACGCCGGATGACAAGCGCCAGATCATCGACCATCTGCGCCGCCTGTCGATGGTCAGCCCCTATCTCGCGGTGATGGTCATGCCCGGTTCGTTTGTGGTGCTGCCGGCGCTCGCCTGGTGGCTGGACCGGCGCCGGCAGAACAACCTGCGCAAGAACCTGCCTCCGGGCAGCAGTCCTGCTTGACAGTCCCGGGCGATCGGCGGTGAATCGAAAACCAAGGTCGAAGCGGCGCGGCAGGAAACCGCCAGTTAGGTCGGCCTGATAATTAATAAAACGCTACAATTTAAGCGCGAACCGGCCTTGAGGGCGGATCAAAACCCGATTCACCGACCCGGTTCACCGCCTCCGAACCGCAACGTGCATTTATTATTCGGTTGTCCAAGACTACACTACAGGCACCATGCAAATTAATCGGAATCCCACTGCCTCTAGTACTGCGGAGTTGCAGCGTGAAGTTGCAGCGTTGATGATCGAGTGTCTGAACCTCGAGGTCAGCGCAGATCAAATCGCCGTTGACGCCCCGTTGTATGGCGAAGGCCTGGGCCTGGACTCGATTGATGTGCTGGAAGTTGCCCTGGAGGTCTCCAAGCGTTATGGTCTGCAACTGCAAAGCGACAGCGAGGACAACAAGACCATTTTCGGCTCGCTGCGCAGCCTGTCAGACCATATAGCAGCACAAAGAACCCGCTAATGCCACGCCGCATCGTGCCCTGGCTGGGCATTGCTGCGCTGCTGATCGGCTATCCGCTGCTGGCGCATTACACCAATGCATCCGCCCACGGCGGCAAGCTCGGCGCTTCGGTCGCGATTGCGCCCGTAGCGTTGATTGCGCTGGTGCTGGCCTGGCGCTCACCCCGTCGTTTCGTCATGTTCGGCGTGCTGGTGCTG
>JAENXP010000185.1 GCA_016649475.1 Burkholderiales bacterium
GGCCAAGGCATTGATGCGCCTGCTGATCAGTCATCGCCTGGAGGATAAACCGCTGAACAGCCGGCGCATTTTCGAGGAGCTGCGACAACTGTGATAGAACTCGGGGTAAACATCGACCACGTGGCAACGCTGCGCCAGGTGCGCGGCACAACTTACCCGGACCCGGTGCGCGCCGCCCTGCTCGCCGAGAATGCCGGTGCCGACGCGATCACGCTGCATCTGCGCGAAGACCGGCGCCACATCCAGGACCGCGATGTCGATACGCTGCGCGCGCAACTTTCCAAGCGCATGAATCTGGAATCTGCGGTGACGCGCGAGATGCTGCAGATCGCACTGCGCGTGCGCCCGCACGATGTCTGCCTGGTGCCGGAACGGCGCATGGAACTGACTACGGAGGGCGGCCTCGACGTCGCCAGCCAGTTCGAGCGCGTGCGCGACGCGTGCCGGCTGCTCGGTGAATCGGGGATCCGCGTGTCGCTGTTCATCAATGCCGACAGCGCCCAGATCGATGCGGCCAAGGCCGCCGGCGCGCCGGTGATCGAACTGCACACAGGCCATTACGCCGACACTGAAGGAGCAGAGCAGCAGGCCGAGTTCAGGCGCATCTGCGAAGCGGTCGAATACGGCAACCGCATCGGCCTGAAAGTAAACGCCGGCCATGGCCTGAACTATGAAAATGTAGCGCCGGTCGCTGCGCTGCCCGGGATTTCGGAACTCAATATCGGCCACTCGATCGTGGCGCACGCCGTTTTCGTCGGCTGGGAGGCGGCCGTGCGTGAAATGAAACGGCTGATGACCGAAGCGCGGCGCGCGTGATCCTGGGCACCGGCACCGACCTGATCGACGTCCGCCGCATCGAGCGCGCGCTGGCGCGCTTCGGTCACCGCTTTGCCCAACGCGTCCTGGTCGATCACGAATACCAGCGCTTCTGCGCGCACATAAAGCCCGCCCACTATCTGGCCAAGCGCTTCGCCGCCAAGGAAGCGTTTTCCAAAGCCATGGGCACTGGCATTCATTTTCCGGTCAACTGGCATAACGTGAGCGTTGCCAACGAACGCTCGGGCAGGCCTTACCTGAAGTTTTCGGAACCGCTCGCCGCGCTGCTTGCGCAGCGCGGCATCAGCAGGGCGCACTTGAGCCTGAGCGATGAAGTCGAGATGGCCTGCGCCTTCGTAATCCTGGAGGGTAGCGATCATGAATGACAGCCGTGGGAACGATGAACTGGGTCCGGTAATGCTCGATGTCGCGGGCCTTGAATTGAGCGCTGCCGAGGGCGAAATGCTGCGCCACCCTCTGGTCGGGGGCGTGATTCTGTTTTCGCGCAATTACCGTTCGCCGCAGCAACTGTGCGAGCTTACGGCCGCGATCCGCTCGCTGCGCCGCCCCGAGTTGCTGATCGCCGTAGATCACGAGGGCGGCCGGGTGCAGCGCTTCCTGGAAGGATTTTCGCGCATACCGCCGATGCGGCGCCTCGGTGAAGCCTGGGACCGCGACCGCGCCGCGGCGTGCACGGCGGCAGGCGACATTGCCTATGTGCTGGCGAGCGAGTTGCTGGCCTGCGGCGTGGATTTCAGTTTCACCCCGGTGCTCGACGTGGATTTCGGCGCAAGCGGCGTGATCGGCGATCGCGCCTTCCACTCGGAGCCAGCGGCGATCGCGCAACTTTCGGCAGCGCTGATCGCGGGCTTGCGCGAAGCAGGCATGGCGAGCGTAGGCAAGCATTTTCCCGGACACGGCCATGTGCGGGCGGATTCCCATCTTGCCGTGCCGGTCGACGAGCGCAGCTATGCCGAAATTGAGGCTGTCGACCTGGCTCCGTACAAGGAACTGATCAAGCGCGGACTGACGGCGGTGATGCCGGCGCACGTGATCTATCCTGAAGTCGATGCGCATCCGGCCGGATTTTCGGCCAAATGGCTGCAGCAGATTTTGCGCGGGCAGTTGGGCTTCGACGGCGTGATATTCAGCGACGATCTGTCGATGGAGGGAGCCAGCGTCGCAGGCGGCGTGGTGGAACGCGCCCATGCCGCGCTGAATGCGGGCTGCGACATGGTGCTCCTGTGCAATGCGCCTGGCGCCGCCGCGGAGCTGCTGGCCGGACTCGCGCCCGGCGCGACGAACCAGGGCCGTGTCGAGGCCATGCGCGGCGTGCGCCTGCCGTCCGGATTGGACGCGCTGCGGCCGAACACGCGCTTTGCGCTGGCCAAGGCGGGGCTCGCGCGCTTTACCTCCGCGCTGGCCTGAACGCGCAACCGCTGCGGCGTTCTCTGCCTTTGATGCACGACAGCTTCAACCTCGAATGCCGCGATTGCGAGCGGCTCGCCGGCTTTCTCGACCAGGTACGGCGCGACCATCCGGACTACCACGCCCGCCCGGTGCCCGCCTTCGGCGATGCCGCGGCCGAACTGCTGATCGTGGGCCTCGCACCGGGGATGCACGGGGCAAACCGCAGCGGACGCCCGTTTACCGGCGACCATGCAGGCATCCTGTTATACCGCAGCCTGCATCACTTCGGCTTCGCCAGTCATGCCGTCTCGGAAGCCGCGGACGACGCGCTGGTGCTGAAGAACTGCCGCATCAGCAATGCGGTGAAATGCCTGCCGCCGCAAAACAAGCCGCTGCCGCAGGAGATACTCTGCTGCAATCGCTATCTCGCGGCCGAATTGCGCCAGCAACCGCCGCGGGTGATCCTGGCCCTGGGCGCTGTCGCGCATCAGGCCGTGCTGCTCGCCTGCGGATTCAAGCGCACGAGTTATAAATTCGCCCACCACGCGGTACATGCCTTGCCGCCAGTGCCGAACGCACCGGCAGGCATCCGGCTCTACGACAGCTATCACTGCAGCCGCTACAACACCCAGACCAAAAGGCTCACCGAAGCCATGTTCCACGCGGTATTGCGCGACATCGTTGCCGAGTTGGAGCAGCGGTGAGCGCACCAGCCGATCCCGCACCGGCGTTCGATGCACAGGCGCTGATCGTCAGCCTGCCGCATCTACCCGGGGTGTATCGCATGCTCAACGCCAGGAGCGACGTGCTTTACGTGGGCAAGGCGCGCGACCTGAAAAAGCGCGTGAGTTCGTATTTTCAGAAAACCGTGCAGAGCCCGCGCATCGCGCTGATGCTGACGCAGGTGGCCGTGGTCGAAACCACGGTGACGCGTTCCGAGGCCGAGGCGCTGATCCTGGAAAACAACCTGATCAAGTCGCTTGCGCCGCGCTACAACATTTTGTTTCGCGACGACAAGTCCTACCCCTATCTGATGCTGAGCGGCCACGCCTATGCGCGCCTGGGGTTTCACCGCGGCGCGCTCGACGGCAGGCACCACTACTTCGGCCCGTTTCCGCACACCGGTGCCGTGCGCGAGAGCATACAGCTGCTGCAGAAGATCTTCCGCCTGCGCACCTGCGAGGACTCGGTGTTTCAAAACCGCTCCCGGCCCTGCCTGCTGCACCAGATCCGGCGCTGTTCGGCGCCCTGCGTGGGTCGGATCGACAGCGACGCCTATGCCGCCGACGCGAAAAATGCGGAACTGTTCCTGCAGGGGCGTGAAGATGATGTGCTGCAGACCCTGGGCGGAAAAATGCAGCAGGCGGCCGACTTGCAGCACTATGAACAAGCTGCGTTTTACCGCGACCAGATCCAGGCGCTGGCGACTACGCAACAAAAACAATACGCCGAGAGCAGCACCGGCGGCGACGCCGACGTCATCGCCTGCGCCGGGGCAGGCGGCGCAGCCTGCGTCAATCTGGTGATGGTGCGCAACGGCCGCCATCTGGGCGACAAGAGCTTTTTTCCGCACAACGCCGAGGACCGCACTGCGCCCGAGGTGCTGCAGGCTTTCCTCGCGCAGCATTATCTCAACCGGCAGGTGCCCGCGATCATCGTGGTCGGGGCCGAATTCGATGCGCAGGAGACCGAGGCCGCGCTGGCGCAGCAGGCGGGACACGCGGTGCAGCTGGTGTTGCGGCCGCAGGGACAGCGCCGCGCCTGGCTGGAGATGGCGCAAAAGAATGCACAGCTGGCCCTGGCGCAGCGCCTGTCGCATGCGAGCAATCAGGAGGTCAGGCTCGCCGCGCTGCGCGAGGCCCTGGGTCTGCCCGATGCGGTGCAGCGCATCGAATGCTTCGACATCAGTCATATCCAGGGCGAGGCGACCGTGGCGTCCTGCGTCGTCTATGACCGTTTCGACATGCGCAACTCGGAATACCGGCGCTACAACATTGCCGGCATCCAGGCAGGGGACGATTACGCCGCCATGCGCTCGGTGCTGCAGCGACGCTACGAGAAGATTTCGCGCGGGGAGGGCGCCGTTCCCGATCTGATCCTGATCGACGGCGGCAAGGGCCAGGTGAACGTTGCGCGGGAAGTCCTGGCCGAGCTCGGTATGAACGACATTTTCCTGTTCGGCGTGGCCAAGGGCGAGGAGCGCAAGCCCGGGCTGGAACAACTGATCTGTGCCGACGCGAAGAGCAGTATCCAGCTCGCGCGCGACAATCCGGGGCTGCATCTGATCCAGGCCATCCGCGACGAGGCGCACCGCTTCGCCATCACCGGTCATCGCGCGCGCCGCGGCAAGTCCCGGGTGACTTCCTCGCTGGAGGGCATCAGCGGCGTAGGCGCCAAGCGGCGCAAGGAACTACTGGCCCGTTTCGGCGGCCTGAAAGGCGTGGTCGGCGCGAGCATAGACGATCTTGCACAGGTCCATGGCATAAGTCGCAGCCTGGCGGAAAGAATTTACCGAGAGTTGCACTAACAATCAGGTGATTGAGGTATCTTGGCAGCTGGTTTTGCGGCTTCGAGCTGGTGTGCGCAGTGCTTTCCGACGCGCTTTCCGGCACGGAAACCCGAGTTAATTTGGATGTTTGGATGATCGGCCATGCGTTTTAATGTTCCCAATGCGCTCACCTGGATGCGCATCGTGATGATTCCGCTGTTCGTGGGCGTGTATTACGCGCCGACCTCCTGGCTGACGCTGCCGCAGGAAAACCTGATCGCGACCGTCATTTTCACGGTTGCCGCGCTCACCGATCTGCTCGACGGCTACCTTGCGCGCAAGCTCAACCAGGAGTCCGCGTTCGGCGCCTTTCTCGATCCGGTCGCGGACAAACTCATGGTGGCGGCGGCGCTGATCGTGCTGGTCGATCTAAACCGGCTGAACGCCGTCATCGCCGTGATCATCATCGGCAGGGAGATCACCATCTCTGCGCTGCGCGAATGGATGGCCCATCTGGGCGCGGCGAAAAGCGTCGCGGTGTCCCTCCTGGGCAAAATCAAGACCCTGTCGCAAATGGTGGCGATCCCGATGCTGCTGTACCACGATCCATTGGGCGCGTTCCGTCCGCATCAGTGGGGTACCGGTCTGATACTGCTGGCCGCGGCGCTCACCCTATGGTCCATGTTCTACTACCTCAAAATGGCCATGCCCACAGTGATAAAACATGGTTGATCACGAAGGGCAATCCCCGGTATAATTCGCCTCCTCATGCGGCAGTAGCTCAGTTGGTAGAGCGCAACCTTGCCAAGGTTGAGGTCGCGAGTTCGAGCCTCGTCGTCCGCTCGGTTAGGGTCTCGGCGGACCCATCCACGGTGGGTTGGCCGAGAGGCGAGGCAACGGACTGCAAATCCGTCTACACGGGTTCAAATCCCGTACCCACCTCGAACTCAATAGCTAGGGCGATTGGCGCAGCGGTAGCGCGCTTCCTTGACACGGAAGAGGTCGCTGGTTCAAACCCAGCATCGCCCACCAGCACGATCCTGCAGGTCAGCACCACA
>JAENXP010000804.1 GCA_016649475.1 Burkholderiales bacterium
CTGTACCCTGACCCCGAAATTCTGATCTTCGGCGCTGGCGACCCAGGGCTCCATCGCAGATGGACTGGGCATGTCGATTTCGGTCGTCGGCTTGAGCGGGGCGAGCCGTTCGGGAAACTTGCCGATAATCTGCTGCAGCGCGCTTTTCTTGATTTCGAGGTCGCTCTGCGCGGCGATTTCCTGGCTCGCGGAAAGATCGAAACGTGCCTGCGCTTCGTGCGTGTCGGTAATGGTGGCAGTGCCCACTTCGAAGTTGCGCTTGGCCTGCGCCAGCTGCTCGGAAATGGCGATTTTCTGCGCCTGGATGAAAGCCAGGGTATCCTGCGATGCGAGCACGTCGAAATAGGCCTGAGCGACGCGCAAGATCAGATCCTGCGCCACTTGACCGAAGGCAGCCTCGGACTGCGCCACCTTGAAGCCCGCCTCCTTGTAAAACATGATGCTCTGCCAGTTGAACAAGGGTTGCGTCAGCGACAGGGTGTATCCATTGGTGTTGCCCGACCGACTCGAGGTCGGCAGTATGCCGCGGTAATCGATGTCGAGGTTGTTCATCTGGGTGTAACCGCTGACGCCTACTACGGGCAGTAACGCTGCCAGCCCCTGCGGCAGGTTCTCGCGTCCCGCGTCGCGCGCGGCCTGTGCCGAGGCATAGACCGGATCGTTGGCTCGCGCATCACGATAGGTCTGCAGCAGATCGGCGGCCAGGAGGGGCTGGCTGAACGCAAGCAAGGCGAAAAATACCGCGTGTCGTTTCATGTTGGGCTCGATCAATATCGGGGCATGGCGGGCTCGACCTGGTTGGCCCAGGCATTCACCCCGCCCTGAAGGTTGTACAGATTGGAAAAGCCGTTGCGCTCCAGAAACAGACCCACCTGATAGCTGCGCGCGCCGTGATGGCAGATCACCACGGTATCGGTGCCCGGATCGAGTTCCTGCGCCCGCGCCGGGATGGTGTTCATCGGCGCCAGCACAGACCCCTCGATGCGGCAGGTACGGTATTCCCAGGGTTCGCGCACGTCGAGCAGAACCGGCGGTTTGCGCCCGCGATCAGCCAGCCATTGCTGCAGCAACTGCGGTGTTATCTGCGTCATGATCAGAAGCTGAAACGCTCGCCCGCGAGCGCATTCGTGAGCGGTGCGATGCGTGTTTCCAGCAGGTCGATGGAGTTGAACACCCCTTCGCCGGTACAGGTAAGCAGCCGCGCCGCCATTACCGGCGGATTGCCGACGACGGCGAACAGGCGCGCCCCGGATTTCATCTGCTGCAGCAACTCCTGCGGCAGCACGGGTGTCGAGCCGGTGAGCACGATGATGTCGTAGGGCGCGTGTTTGGTCCAGCCGCGCGCGCCGTCGCCGAGCTCCACAGTCACATTGTGCACGCCGGCACGGCGCAGGTTCGCTTCGGCCGAAGTTTTCAGTTCCGGGTGAATTTCCACACTGTAGACATGCTGCGCGCGCTGGGCGAGCAGCGCCGTGAAATAACCGGAGCCGGTACCGATTTCCAGCACGTTGTCGCTTGCCTGCACTGTCAGTTCCTGCAATACGCGGGCCTCCAGCTTGGGCTGCCACAGCCCTGGCCTATCGGGACCTCAAGATCGGAGAAAGCGAGCATGCGGTAGGCGGGAGGCACGAAATCCTCGCGCTTTACGGCGTAGAGCAGGTCCAGAACGTTCTGGTC
>JAENXP010000167.1 GCA_016649475.1 Burkholderiales bacterium
CGGCCATGGGCGACATCGGCGGGCATTTTCCCGACACCGATGCGAGTTTCAAGAACGCCGACAGCCGCAAGCTGTTGCGCGAGGTGAGCGCCCTGGTGCAGGAAGCCGGTTACCGCGTCGTCAATCTGGACGCCACGATTATCGCGCAGGCGCCGAGAATGGCGCCGCATATACCCGGGATGGTGAACAATATCGCTGCGGATCTCGGCCTGTCTCGTGGCCAGGTCAACATCAAGGCCACCACCACCGAGGGCCTGGGATTCGCCGGCCGCGCCGAGGGCATTGCCGCTCAGGCGGTGGTATTGCTCAATTGGGCGGTCTGAGGGTGCAGCCGTGTTCGATGCGCGGGTGGCGGCGATCGCTTGCGTATCTGCCCGCGTCAAAAAGCATTTATACTTAGGCTCGGCTCCGATTTTTTTCCGTCCGCACCGATCCGGCGATTTCTGAGGAAATTAGCGCTTTGACCAAAAAATCCAGTTTTAATAACGAACAACTGCTCGCCTGCGGGCGCGGGGAGATGTTCGGCGCCGGCAATGCGCAGCTGCCGCTTCCGCCGATGCTGATGTTCGATCGCATAATCTATATCAGTGAAAAGGGCGGCGTCTTCGGCAAGGGCGAAATCGTCGCCGAGCTGGACCTGCGTCCGGAGCTCTGGTTTTTCGCCTGCCATTTCCAGGGCGACCCGGTCATGCCGGGATGCCTGGGACTGGATGCCATGTGGCAGCTGATCGGCTTTTATCTGGGCTGGATGGGCGGCAAGGGGCGCGGGCGCGCGCTCGGCTGCGGCGAGGTCAAGTTCAGCGGCCAGGTGTTGCCTAGCGCCAAAAAGATTACCTACCGCATCAGCATGAAGCGCGTGATCCTGCGCAAGCTGGTGATGGGTATCGCAGACGCCGTAATGGAGGTCGACGGTCGCGATATCTATGCAGGCAAGGACCTGCAGGTGGGATTGTTTACCTCCACCGACGGATTTTAGGATAACGCCATGCGTCGCGTCGTCGTCACCGGAATGGGTATCGTCTCCAGCATCGGCACCAACAAGGACGAGGTGCTGGCCTCGCTGCGCTCGGGGCGCAGCGGCATCGAATTTTCCGCGGAATACCAGACACTGGGCTTTCGCTCGCAGGTGCACGGCCCGGTCCGGGTCAAGCGCGAAGACCTGATCGATCGCAAGCTGCTGCGCTTCATGGGCGACGCCGCCGCGTTCACCTATGTAGCCATGGACCAGGCCATCGCGGACTCCGGTCTGCCAGAGAGCATGGTGTCGCACGAACGCACCGGCCTCATCGTCGGCTCCGGCGGGGGCTCGCCGCAAAACCAGGTCGAAGCCGCGGATCTCATGCGCACCAAGGGCGTCAAGCGCATCGGGCCGTACATGGTGCCGCGCACCATGTCCAGCACCACCTCGGCCTGCCTCGCTACTCCCTTTCGCATCAAGGGCGTGAACTACTCGATCAGTTCTGCCTGCTCCACCAGCGCACATTGCATCGGCAATGCCTGCGAGCAGATTCAGTGGGGCAAACAGGACATCGTCTTTGCCGGCGGCGGCGAAGAAGTCCATCCTTTCCTCACCATGCTGTTCGACGCGATGGGCGCGCTTTCGTCCAAGTACAACGACGCGCCGACGCGCGCCTCGCGCGCGTACGACGCGGATCGAGACGGCTTTGTGGTCTCCGGCGGCGGCGGCGTGGTGGTGCTGGAAGAACTCGAGCATGCGCGCGCGCGCGGCGCCAGGATTTACGCCGAAGTCGTGGGCTACGGCGCAACTTCAGACGGCTACGACATGGTGCAGCCCTCGGGCGAAGGCGCGGTGCGCTGCATGCGCATGGCGCTAGCCGGCGTGGACACACCGGTGGACTATCTGAACACACACGGTACCAGCACGCCCGTGGGCGATCCCAAGGAACTCGAGGCGGTGCGCGAAGTGTTCGCGGACAAGGTACCGCTGATCAGTTCGACCAAGTCGCTGACCGGACACGCGCAAGGCGCGGCCGGCGTGACCGAAGCAATCTATACATTGCTGATGCTCGAGCACGACTTCGCCTGCGCCTCGGCCAACATCGAAACGCTCGACCCGGCAGCGGAGGGCATGCCGATCGTGCGCGAGCGCGTCGACAACGCCGGGCTAAACACGGTGATGTCCAACAGCTTCGGTTTCGGCGGCACCAACGCCTGCCTGGTATTTCGCCGCCTGAAGGCCTAGGCAATTGGAGCAGGCCGCCGACACGGTGCGGCTGTTCTTCGCATTGTGGCCGCCGGGGGATCTGCAGGCCAAGCTTGCAGTCTGGGCGCGGCAGGCGGCGGGCAGGGGCAGGGCCATGCGGAGCGAAAACCTTCATCTCACGCTTGCATTTCTCGGCGTCACCGAGGCCGCGCTCGTCCCGGACCTGACTTCGCTTGCGGCGGGGGTGCGTTTTGCCGCTTTCCGCCTGCCGCTGGATCGTGTCGGCTACTGGAAGCACAACCGCATCATCTGGTGCGGAGCCGCGGAGGATCCTGATGCGCTTACCGCCCTGGTCGAGAGTTTGCGCGGACGGCTCTGCGCCGCCGGCATGCGCTACGATCCAAAACCCTTTGTCTCGCACCTGACGCTGGTGCGCGACGCATCCGGTATATCGGCGGCCCCGCCGTGGATTCCTCTACTCTGGGAAGCCGGAGATTTCGCGCTGGTGCGTTCGGCACGCGTCGAGGGCCGTCTTACCTATCAGCCGCTGCAGCGCTTTCCCGCAGCGAGGGGGTGACCCGAGGCAGCGTCGATTGCCGGATGGACCAGCATTTTCGTATATCGGCAAGCTGATCGAAATGACGCGTCAGCCATCAGGCGATGCAGTGCCTTCTCGCAGCGGTAGACTGACACGGGCAATCAGGCCGCCGCCCTCGCGCGCGAGCAGATCCAGACCGCCGCCGTGATGGCGCGCGATACGATCGACGATCGCAAGGCCCAGGCCGGATCCGCCCTTGCCGCTGCGCGCCTGCTCCAGTCGCGTGAAGGGTTGCTTCAGCCGTTCGGCTTCCTGCGGGGGGATGCCCGGTCCGCGGTCGAGCACCTCCAGGATCAGCCTGCCGCCTTCGCTGCGCGTGCCCACGCATACGTCTTTTCCGCCGTAGGCGAGGGCGTTGTCCACCAGGTTGGAGATCAGGCGCTTGATGCCCAAGCGGCGCAGGGGCTGCTCGGGTACCGGTTCGATGCTGGTCGTTACCTCATGCCCCAGGCTTAGTTCGCGCTCGACTACCTCACGTACGAGGGCGCACAGGTCGCTGGGGACCAGGGGTTCTTCGCTCTGGGTGCGGGCGAAGTCCAGGAACTGGCCGATGATGGAATCCATTTCCGCTATGTCGGCAATCATCTCGGGTTTGTCGTCACTGGCGCTCATTTCCGTCGACAGGCGCAGACGCGACAGCGGTGTACGCAGGTCGTGTGATACGCCGGCCAGTATCAGCGCGCGGTCGGCGTCGAGTCGCGCCAGGTCCCGCGTCATCTGGTTAAAGGAGCGCGCAAGTGTCTGGATTTCGATCGGCCCGGATTCAGTCAACGGCGCCGGCACCTTGCCACTGCCGATGTCGGCCGCGGCGTTGGCCAGCGCCTTTAGCGGGCGGTTAATGCGCGATACGATAAGCCATGCGCCGATCAGGGAAAGCAGTAGCGCGAGCGCGGTCCAGCCCAGCCATTGCCAGGGGAACGGTCGTTCGATGCGTTCGCGCGGCAGCATTACCCAGTATTCGTCCTCGTCGATATGAAAACTGATGAAAAAGCCCCGCTGCTCGCCGATTCCAGAGGCGAAACGCGTTTGCGCCCCCAGCTTCCGCCGTACTTCCGCATGCAGCATATGCACAAACGCAGCATCCGGGGACGGCGCCAATTTGTCTGCGGGATCGGCCGGATAGACGCGTATGCCTTCGCGCTCTGACAGTTCGGCCAGGAGTTCGCGCCGCTTGTCCGCCTTGGCCGTGACCAGCGCAGCGTGGGTGAGGTTGACCACGCTCACCACCATTTGCGCCAATTGCCGGGCGCGGGGCTCACGCTCGTAGCTGCGCAGTATCTGAAACCAGGCGATGGCCGAAATCACCATCAGCAGGCTGATAAGCAGGAACGAACGCCACAGCAGCGTGCGCGGTACCAAGATCACTGGACCGCCTTGTCGCTACGCACCAGGCAGATATCGAAGATGCCGACCCTGGGACGGCAAGTCGGACTCATGCTTTGCCATCGGGCACGAACACATAGCCGAAACCCCACACGGTCTGGATGTGCACCGGATGCGCCGGGTCGGGTTCGACGAGCTTGCGCAGGCGCGAAATCTGCACGTCGATGGCACGATCGAACACTTCGTATTCGCGTCCGCGCGCGAGTTCCATCAACTTGTCGCGCGATAACGGTACCCGCGGGTTGGCGAGCAGCACTTTGAGCAAGCCGAATTCGCCGGTAGTGAGCGAAATGGTGCTGCCCTCGCGCGTCAGGGCACGGGTGGCGAGGTCCACCGTGACCTGGCCGAAGCTCATCTGACCTTCCTCGAGCGCAGGCGCGCCGGGCGGCGGCGGTGCGGTGCGGCGGCGCAGAACGGCATGGATGCGCGCTACCAGTTCGCGTGGGTTGAACGGTTTGGGCAGGTAATCGTCGGCACCCATTTCCAGGCCGACGATACGGTCGATGTCGTCGCCTTTGGCGGTCAGCATGATGATCGGGATCGTATCCCTGGCGCCGCGCAGGCGCCGGCACACGGAAAGGCCGTCTTCTCCCGGCATCATCAAGTCGAGTACGATCAGGTCGAAACGCTCTCGTGCAATCAGCTTGTCCATGGCGGCGGCGTCCTGGGCGGTGTGTACGCCAAAGCCCTGCTCTGAAAGGTAGCGCTTGAGCAGGTCGCGCAGCCGCAGGTCGTCATCGACCACGAGGATTTTGGTTTTTGTGCCTGTCATGTGCCTATCGTACCCAGAATGACCAGTCGGCCAGGACCGATCGGTAAGAAACCATGTCAATTTCACCCGTACTTACAAATTATTACAAATCCCGGGTCGAGGCTTATACTTTTCTCGCGCCCCGGCGCTAGTATGCGTGCATCGCTTCGTTTCCAGGTGGGCTGCATGAAATTCTCGACTATCCTCTGTCTAGGCCTGATCGCAGCGGGCAGCGCGGAACCGGCGCTTGCGGCTCGGCAAGGGGATGGCATGGGGTTTTCGCGCCTGTTCCAGGAGAGGCCTACTGCGCCCGACCGGGAACGCGAAACGGAAAGGTCCGCGCCGGGGCGCGAGACGCGCGATGCCAGCGAGGCCGAACGCAGTCGTATGAATCCGGATGAGCGGCGCCAACTGCGCCGCGATATTCAGGATGCGGGCAAGGACATCTATCGCCCGGCCCCGCAGAAGAGCAGGGACCGCCGACGCTCCGAACGCAGATAAGCTCCGCGTACGATGCGGACGGAAAGCCGAGCGGCCTAATGCGCTTGCGGCGCCGGCTCGCCGCTACGTTGCATCTGCAGGGCAGCGGCCAATTTCATGTCCATCGTCAGAATGTGCTCGCGCAGCCATTCGCTGAGAAAATCGGAGACCGCGGGGATGTTGATTTTTCCGCCTGCATCCAGCATCGCCCCCAGGTCGGTTAGCTGTCTTAACAGTTTGATGTGTTCGGCCTTGTGCGCGAGCGAGGCGACGTACTGTACGCGCTCCATCTGCGCTTCCTCCCGGCCAAAATGATTCCCGGTGTACGCGATGAGTTCGTGCATCGCCTGGCTAATGCGGTCGTTGCCTTGGCCGCTATTCATCGATTCGAACAATGCGTTGACCAGGCCGATCAGCCCGCGGTGCTCGCCGTCGATCAGCTTGTTTCCGGTGTAAAGATCGTCAGTCCAGGAAAGATGCGCCATGCAATTTTGCTCCGTTGTCGTTTGTAGGCGTGATGCCCCTGCGGTTACCCGCTGGGCATGCCGCTTGCTGTGAATTGCCTGGGAAAATTTTGCGCGCCTTGGCCGTGCTGCTATTGACTTGTGTCAACTGAACCTGATTAATCCACCGGTGCGGCGATGAAGGCGGTTTCCGCCAGGCTATTGCGTCCCTGTTGCTTGGCGCTACTTCCCC
>JAENXP010000348.1 GCA_016649475.1 Burkholderiales bacterium
AGAACATGATCACGGGTGCGGCGCAGATGGACGGGGCGATACTGGTGGTATCGGCCGCGGATGGCCCGATGCCGCAGACGCGCGAGCACATCTTGCTGGCGCGGCAGGTGGGGGTGCCTTACATCATTGTTTACATGAACAAAGCTGACCTGGTGGATGACAAGGAGCTGCTTGAGTTGGTGGAGATGGAAGTGCGCGAGCTCTTGTCCAAGTACGAGTTTCCGGGCGACGATACGCCGATCATCATCGGCTCGGCGCTCAAGGCGCTCGAAGGCGACAAGAGCGACATGGGCGAGGGCTCGATCCACAAGCTTGCGGACGCGCTGGATTCGTACATTCCGGAGCCCAAGCGGGCGATCGACGGGCCGTTTCTGATGCCGGTGGAGGACGTATTCTCGATCTCCGGGCGCGGTACGGTGGTGACCGGTCGGGTGGAGCGCGGCGTGGTGAAGGTGGGCGAGGATATTGAGATTGTGGGTTTGAAGCCGACGCTGAAGACGGTGTGCACGGGGGTGGAGATGTTCAGGAAGCTCCTGGACCAGGGTCAGGCGGGGGACAATATCGGGGTGCTGCTGCGCGGGACCAAGCGCGAGGAGGTGGAGCGCGGGCAGGTGCTGGCAAAACCGGCGAGCATCAACCCGCACACCAAGTTCGAGTGCGAGGTGTACATCCTGTCCAAGGACGAGGGCGGGCGGCATACGCCGTTCTTCCCGGGGTACCGGCCGCAGTTTTACTTTCGCACGACGGACGTGACCGGGAGTTGCGAGTTGCCTGCGGGTGTGGAGATGGTGATGCCTGGGGATAACGTGAATATGGTGGTGACGCTGATTGCGCCGATCGCGATGGAGCAGGGGCTGCGCTTTGCCATCCGCGAGGGCGGGCGCACTGTGGGCGCGGGCGTCGTTGCCAAGGTGATGGAGTAAAGGTTAGAGACTGGAGGTCAGAGGTTGGCGCAATCGAGGGAACGGATAGTCGAGTCCCTGATCCCAATCCCAGGCTTCCCAAAGGAAAAACATGCAAAGCACCAAGATCAGAATTCGTCTCAAAGCGTTCGACTACCGCCTGATTGATCAGTCGGCGCTCGAGATCGTCGACACCGCGAAGCGCACCGGCGCCGTGGTCAAGGGCCCAGTGCCCCTGCCCACCCGCATCGAGCGCTTCGATGTGCTGCGCTCCCCGCACGTGAACAAGACCTCGCGCGACCAATTCGAGATTCGTACCCACCTGCGGCTGATGGACATCATTGACCCGACCGACAAGACCGTGGACGCATTGATGAAGCTGGACCTGCCTGCGGGAGTGGACGTGGAGATCAAGCTGTAACGGATATTTGTAGTACCACGCGCACCGAACGCGAAACGTCGGGCGCGAATGGATAATTGCCGGCCAATTGTAGTCGGTGCCTTTTAACGAAGGGAAAGAAGATGAGCTTAGGATTAGTCGGTCGCAAGGTCGGCATGACCCGCGTTTTCACGGACGAAGGCGACTCCGTTCCGGTGACCGTGGTGGACGTGTCCGATAACCGCGTCACCCAGATCAAAACCGCCAAGACCGACGGCTACGTCGCCGTGCAGGTGACTTTCGGCAAGCGCCGCCCCTCGCGTGTGAGCAAGTCGGCCGCCGGCCATTTCGCCAAAGCTGCTGTTGAGGCCGGGCATACGCTGAAGGAATTCCGCGTCACGGAAGAGCAGCTCGCCAACCTCAAGGTCGGCGGCAAGGTGGGCGTGGACGTGTTTCAGGTAGGCCAGATGGTGGACGTAACCGGTACCTCGCAGGGCAAGGGTTTCTCCGGCGCCATCAAACGTCACCATTTTTCCTCCCAGCGCGCGAGCCACGGCAATTCCAGGTCGCATAACGCGCCGGGTTCAACCGGGATGGCACAGGATCCGGGGCGCGTGTTCCCGGGCAAACGCATGGCGGGCCAGCTCGGTAACGTCACCCGCACCTCTCAGAGCCTGGAGATCGTGCGCATCGACGCCGAACGCCAGCTGCTTCTGATCAGAGGCTCGGTGCCGGGCAGCAAGGGTGGTGATTTGCTGGTGCATCCCGCCACCAAGGCACGCGCAAAGAAGGTCGTTGCAGCGCCTGCCAAGGGAGGTAAGAAATAATGGATTTGAAACTGATCGACGCCAAAGGCCAGGCAGCCTCGACCATGGCTGCATCGGACGCGCTGTTCGCCCGGGATTACAACGAACCGCTGATTCATCAGGTGGTGACCGCCTATCAGGCGAACGCACGCCAAGGTACGCGCGCGCAAAAAGGGCGCGCCGAGATTGCCAAATCGACGCGCAAGCCGTGGCGCCAGAAGGGAACCGGGCGCGCACGCGCCGGCATGGCATCGAGCCCGCTGTGGCGCGGCGGCGGCAGGATTTTCCCGTCCAGCCCGAATGAGAACTTCACGCAAAAGCTGAACAAGAAGATGTACCGTGCTGGCCTCGCCTCGATTCTGTCGCAGCTCGCGCGCGAAGACCGCCTCAAGGTAGTAGAGAACTTTGTCATGGAAGCGCCAAAGACCAAACTGTTCCTGCAGAAAGTCAAGGACATGGGCGTTTCCGATTCACTGCTGCTCATCACCGACGAACTCGAGGAAAACCTGCTCTTGGCGTCGAGAAATCTGCCAAACGTGCTCGTGCTGGAAGTGGCCGAAGCCGATCCGGTGTCGCTGATCCGCTATCAGAATGTCATCCTGACCCGCAAGGCGGTCAGCAAATTCGAGGAGATGCTGGGATGAACGCGCCACAGACAAACAAGGTTCCGGCGAAAGCTGCGGTGAGAAATCCGCAACGCCTGATGCAGGTGCTGCTCGCCCCGCAGGTCTCGGAGAAGAGCACTTATGTTGCCGAGAAAAATGAACAGGTGGTATTCCGCGTCGTCGGAAATGCGACCAAGCCGGAGATAAAGGCCGCGGTCGAATTGCTGTTCAAGGTCCAGGTCGAAAGCGTGCAGGTTGCCAATGTCAAAGGTAAGGAAAAGCGCTTTGGCAAGCTGATCGGCAGGCGCAAAGACTGGAAAAAGGCTTATGTGAGCCTGAAGCCTGGCCAGGAAATCAACTTTCACGCGGTGGAGTAGAACATGGCACTAGTCAAAGTCAAACCCACTTCTCCCGGCCGCCGTTCCCTGGTAAAGGTCGTCAATCCGGATCTGCACAAGGGCAAGCCTCATGCACCGCTGCTTGAGCCGCAGTCGAGGCGCGCGGGACGCAACAACAGTGGTCATATCACCATGCGCCACCAGGGCGGGGGCCACAAGCAGCATTATCGTATCGTCGATTTCAAGCGTGCCAAGGACGGTGTAACGGCCAAGGTCGAGCGCCTGGAATACGATCCGAACCGCAGCGCTAATTTGGCCCTGCTGTGCTACACGGACGGCGAGCGCCGCTACATCATAGCGCCGAAGGGCGTGGCGGTAGGCACACAGCTCGTGTCGGGTTCTGAAGCGCCGATCAAGCCGGGCAATACGCTGCCGCTGCGCAATATCCCTGTCGGTACCACCGTGCATTGCGTTGAGATGCTGCCCGGAAAAGGGGCGCAGATCGCGCGTGCGGCCGGCACCTCGGTGCAGCTACTCGCGCGCGAAGGCAGCTATGCCCAGTTGCGCCTGCGCTCGGGCGAGGTACGCAAGGTGCACGTGGAGTGCCGCGCAACCATCGGCGAGGTAGGGAACGAAGAGCATTCACTGGAATCGGTGGGCAAGGCGGGTCGCATGCGTTGGCGCGGAGTGCGCCCGACGGTGCGCGGCGTAGCCATGAATCCGGTCGATCACCCGCATGGTGGCGGCGAAGGCAAGACCGCCGCCGGCCGGCATCCGGTCAGCCCATGGGGCACGCTCACGAAGGGCTACCGCACGCGCAAGAACAAACGCACTAGCGGCATGATCATCAATCGCCGTAACAAGAAATAGAGGATAGGACATGGGACGTTCAGTTAAGAA
>JAENXP010000460.1 GCA_016649475.1 Burkholderiales bacterium
ACTCCGGCGCCGGCCGGCCTCGGCGGCCTCGATTCCGTCCAGCGTCTTGCGCACCTTGCGCAGAGCCGTCTGCTCCGCGGTGCGCTGCGCGTGTTCCTCGATTGCCGCGCGCTCGATATCGTTCGGTGTCTCGATGCCCATGCCGGTGTGCCCTCACGCGAACTGAGTTGCCCGAAAACCCAGTTTACGCCAGGCCGGTATCGGCTGTCATTGCGCCGCCCGCGCAGCCGTTCGCGCAACCGGCCCTGTGCCCCTGCCAGAACAAAAATTTGAGGTTGATCAGAATCACGCCGGCGATGGCGGCGCCGAGGACGGGTGCGGCGGGCGCGCGCACCGCCCGGATTCCCTCGTATTGCTAGAGGCGCTTGCGCCGGCTGATGTCGCGCCAGGTCGCGACGATACGCGCCTCGTTGTCGGCGCCGCGTACGATCGTCGCTGACACGGAACACGGGATGAGGGACCCGTCGCGGTTCCTGAAGGTGGCGTCCACGTCGACTGCCCGGCCATCCTGCTTGATCGCTTCAAAAATGGCGTCGCGCTCGCGGGTATCGGCATACAGCTCGTCCAGCGACGTGCCGATGAGATCCTCCCTCTTGTATTGTCCTTTCGACAGCGTCACGATCTGCGGGCCGATCTCCAGTATGGCTCCGCCCAGACCCGCCTCGATATAGACATCCTGCAGGTTGTCGTAGATGCGCCGGTATTTCTCCTCGCTCGCGCGCAGCACGCGGTTGGTCGCCTCCAGTTGCGTCGCCACTTCGCGCAGCGAATTCAGGGGCTCGACCAGACCGCGCAGCACGCGGTTGGTCGCCTCCAGCTGCGCCATCTTGTCGTCGACCTTGCGCGCCAGCGCCGCCTCGTGCAGCGCGTGGGATGCCGTTTCGTCCAGCGGCGCCGCGGGTGCGGGTGCCGCGCGCCCGGACCACTGCTGCAGCACCTCGCGCAGTTCCTGCAGAAACACCTGAGCCTCTACCGGTTTGATGATATAGCGCACCGCGCCCAGGGCTTCGGCGAATCTTTCGTCGTCCGGGCGCACATAAGTGGAGGAATAGAAAATGAACGGAATGGACTTGAGCGCTGGATCCTGCATCCAGGCGCGGCACAGTGCGAATCCGTCCATGTTGGGCATCAAGGCGTCGGAAACGACTGCATCGGGGGGCTCGCGCCGCGCGGCGGCCAGTGCCTCCACGCCGTCGCCTGCATCCGTGACACGGTAACCGTTCACCTCGAGCAGCATCTTGAGAAGATTCCGGTTCTCCTCGTGATCCTCGACGATCATTACATGGTACATCGAACACCTTTCCGCCAGAACTTCGACGCGCACGCCAGCCAGACCCGGGTGGCCGCACTTCCAGACAAGTCCCCCAACGCTTCGGGATATCCTCTTCGGCCCACCGTACACATTGCGGAAATTCCCCTTCTACCCATATAACGCCGGTTTGTCGAGTTCCCCAGCAGGACTGGTCGAAACCCCGGCGCGCTGCTGTTCCGGCCGTGCCGCCGTGGCGGCCCGCCCCGGCGCGCGCTTACTGAATTTTAGAATAAGCCGTGGGCGCAAGCATGTAATTTTCGATGCGCTGCACGATCGCGCCCTGCGCTTCGGTCTTGGTGCGTGCGGCAATCCACTCCGGATCGCCGGCAAACGCATTCCAGATGCGCTCGCGCTCGGCGAGGCTATCCCATTCGAGCAGGTAATACAGCGCATGGTTCGACGGTCCGATCAGGACCGTCCAGAAACCCACCTGGCGGATGCCGTGCTTCTCCCAGATTTTGAGCGTGATGTTGGCAAAACGATTGTTGAGATCGCCGATTTTGCCCGGCATGCAGTGGTAGATGCGCAGTTCGTGGATCATGCTTCCTCGCTGTGTATGGGATGGAAAAATGGCCTCTAAGTATCGTCGACCCCGATATCGGGGTCAAACGTCGGATGACGATTTTATCGCGACGACCTTTGGTGGCGGTTTCAGAATAACCGAAATGACCCTGACTTGGGGGAATGGGCTCTCATTTTGCAGCGGGCTCCTGAGACCAGAGGCTGCGCAGCTTCGTGGCGACGTCGATGCCAGGCCTGCCGCCGGCCGGGACCTGCCCTGTTTCCGCCTCGCCCCAGGTCAGCGGATCGAGGCAGGCCATCATTTCGCGCGTGAGGAAACGGCTTTTCGCGCCGTAGACATGCCGGTCGCCGCTGCGCGATTGCTGCGTCACGTAGTACTTGAGCGGCGCGATCAGGTCGAGCTCGGTCTTGGCGCGAGTCATCGCCACGTAGAGCAAGCGCCGCTCCTCTTCGATCAGCTCGGGGCGGCCGGCCGAAAATTCAGAGGGAAAGTTACCGTCGGCGACGTTGAGCAGGTACACCGAGTCCCACTCCTGCCCTTTGGCCGAGTGGATGGTGGAGAGGATCAGGTAGTCTTCGTCGAGCATGGGCGTGCCCGCGAGGTCGCCCGTAGCCTGCGCCGGATCGAGCGCGAGCTCGGACAGGAAACGCTCGCGCGTGGCGTATTGCTGCGCGATGCGCTCGAGTTGCAGCAGGTCGCCTGCGCGAACCTCGGCCGCGTCGTGCAGGCGCGCAAGATGCGGCGCGTACCACTCGCGCACCCGGCCCATCTGTCCCTGCCAGGGACCCTCGGGTGCGGCGAGCGCGCGCATCAAGGCCGCGAATCCGGCCCAGTACTCGCGCGCGAGCGGCGGCGGCGCTGCATGCTCCAGGCTCGCCCAGGCGTGCGCGTTGGCCGCGAACGCGTCCAGGCATTTTGCCGCTGCGGCCGGACCGATGCCGGGCATGAGCTGCAGCGCGCGGAACGCGGCGATGCGGTTCTTCGGGTTGTCGGCCCAGCGCAGCACGGCGAGCGCGTCTTTTACGTGCGCCGCCTCGAGAAACTTCAGACCGCCGTATTTCACATAGGGGATATTGCGGCGCACGAGCTCGAGCTCGAGCACGTCGGCATGATGCGAGCTGCGAAACAGCACCGCCTGGCGCCGCAGCGGCACGCCGTGCTCGCGCGTCTCGAGCACGCGCGTCACCACGTAGTGGGCCTGCGCGAGGTCGTCCAGTACCGTCACATAGCGCGGATTTGCACCCGCGCCGCGCTTCGCCGTCAGCGTCTTGCGGTATTGCCGCTCGCCGCCGGCAATCAGCGCGTTCGCGGCGTCGAGTATGCCCTGGGTCGAGCGGTAATTCTGCTCCAGTGTCACCACCGCCGCCTGCGGCACATACTGCGCCGGGAATCCGAGGATGTTTTCCA
>JAENXP010000238.1 GCA_016649475.1 Burkholderiales bacterium
AAAAGGTCCTCATCGCCAACCGGGGCGAGATCGCCCTGCGCATCCAGCGCGCCTGCCGCGAGCTGGGAATCAAGACGGTCATGGTCCATTCCGAAGCCGACAGCGAGGCCAAGTACATAAAACTTGCCGACGAATCGGTTTGCATAGGCCCTGCGCCATCGACGGGCAGCTATCTCAACACCCCGGCGATTATCAGCGCGGCGGAGGTGACTGATTCCGAGGCCATCCATCCCGGATACGGTTTCCTTTCGGAGAATGCTGACTTCGCCGAGCGGGTCGAGAAAAGCGGCTTCGTTTTTATCGGACCGCGCCCGGATACCATACGTCTCATGGGCGACAAGATCAGCGCCAAGGCGGCGATGGTCAAGGCAGGCGTCCCCTGTGTGCCCGGCGCTGAAGGCGCACTGCCCGAGCAGAATGACGAAATCATCAAGATAGCGCGCAAAGTCGGCTATCCGGTGATCATCAAGGCCTCTGGCGGCGGTGGCGGGCGCGGTATGCGCGTGGTGCATACGGAGGCGGCATTGCTGGCGGCGGTGAACCTGACGCATCAAGAGGCGCAGGCCGCTTTCGGCAATCCCGAGGTGTATCTGGAGAAATTCCTTGAAAATCCGCGCCACATCGAGATTCAGGTGCTCGCCGACGGATTCAAGAATGCCATATACCTGGGCGAGCGCGACTGCTCCATGCAGCGCCGGCACCAGAAAATCATCGAAGAAGCGCCGGCGCCGGGCATGACTGAACGCCAGCGCGTGCGCATCGGCGAACGCTGCGCCGAAGCCTGCCGCAAAATCGGCTATCGCGGCGTCGGCACCTTCGAGTTCCTGTACGAGGGCGGTGAGTTTTTTTTCATCGAAATGAACACGCGCATCCAGGTCGAGCACCCGGTCACGGAGATGATCACCGGCGTGGACCTGGTGCAGGAGCAGATCCGCGTCGCCGCGGGCGAAAAACTGCGCCTGCGCCAGCGCGACATAGTGCTGCGCGGGCATGCCATCGAATGCCGCATCAATGCCGAGGACCCGTTCAAATTCACGCCTTCGCCAGGCCGTATTACCTCCTATCATCCGCCGGGGGGGCCCGGCATCCGTGTCGACTCGCACATCTACCATGGGTACTTCGTGCCGCCCAATTACGATTCCCTGATCGGCAAAGTGATCGCCTACGGCGAGACGCGCGATCAAGCCCTGCGGCGCATGCGCATCGCGCTTTCCGAGATGGCGGTGCAGGGAATCCAGACCAATATCCCGCTGCACCAGGAATTGCTGCTCGATGAACGTTTTGTCAAAGGCGGCACCAGCATTCACTACCTCGAGCAAAAGCTCGCGCAGCAAAAGCTCGAGAAAGGGTGATCCCCTGGCTTGGGTATCGCTCATACTGCGTACCGACGCGCGCGTTGCCGATGAGCTGAGCGACGCGCTGCTCGAGCAGGGCGCGCTGTCCGTCAGTGTGGAAGACGCCAGCGCGGGCACCGTCGAGGAGGCGCCGCTGTACGGCGAACCCGGCATGCCGATCGAAACCGCCTGGCCGCAAAGCCTGGTCACCGCACTGTGCGAGCAACATGCGGACCCCGCGCAGCTCATAGCTGCCGCCTGCGCAAAAATTGGACTGGCACTAGCGCCGCCCTGGCGTGTCGAAGCAGTGGCAGAGCAGGACTGGGTACGGCGCAGTCAGTCGCAGTTCGAGCCGATTCGCATCTCGGACAAGCTTTGGATAGTTCCATCCTGGGCGACCGCGCCTGACCCCGACGCAGTCAACCTCGTGCTCGATCCCGGCCTTGCTTTCGGCACCGGCAGCCATCCCACTACGCGATTGTGTCTTCAGTGGCTGGAGCGAAACATTTGCGGAGGCGAGCGCGTTCTGGACTACGGCTGCGGTTCGGGTATATTAGCCATTGCCGCGCTGCGCCTGGGCGCGAGCGCAGCGCTCGGTGTGGACGTGGATCCGCTCGCGCTCCTCGCGGCGCAGGCCAACGCGCTGCGCAATCGGGTCGATGCCCGCTTTTTCAATACGGAGATGGCCCTTGATTTTCAGGCTGAGCTCGTGGTCGCGAATATCCTAGCCAATCCGCTGATACTGCTTGCGCCTTTGCTCGCCGGGTACGCCACGGGGAGTACAGGGCGCGTCGCGCTGTCGGGCATACTCAAGTCGCAGGCAGACGAGGTGATGGCGGCATACGCGCCCTGGTTTGCGATGCGCGTCGCAGACGGCGACGGGGACTGGGCGCTACTCGAGGGCTGGCGGCGGTGATCACCCGCTGTCCTTCCTGTCGCACCCGTTTTCGTGTGAGCACGGAGCAGCTGGCCGTGCGCGCCGGGCAGGTGCGCTGCGGCAAATGCGGCCGGATATTCGATGCGCTCGAATATCTCATTGAGGAAAACGCCCTGGCGGCCGAATCCGCCGAGACGCAGGAGCCCATAACTGTGGCCAGCGCAGTCGTCGAGGCGCAAGCGATGGGCATCGAAGCCGGAATATCCGAGCCGGTGATCCCTGTGCCGGCACCGCCCGCAAGCGTCGAACCCGAGGTCGAGTTCGGCGCAGACTCGTTCGATTTCGGACCGATTGCGGCCGCGGATCCTGCCGGCCGCCCACGGCGCTGGCCCTGGCTGTTGGGTGCGATCCTGTTGCTATTGATATTGCTTGCGCAGGCGGCGTATCAATACCGCAGCGCCATCATCGTGCTTTTCCCCGAAGTCAAACCCTATGCGGCCAAATTGTGCGCGACCCTGGGATGCGAGCTGCCGCTGCCGCGGCGCATTGAGCTGACGAGCATAGAAGCTTCAGATCTGCAGGCCGACACGACCAATCCGAACATCATGGTGCTGACGGCGACGCTCAAGAATCGGGCCATTTTCGATCAACAGCTGCCCATGCTTGAACTGACGCTCACCAACGCGCAGGACCAGCCCTTGGTGCGGCGCGTACTTACGCCGCAGGACTACATCGGTAACGCCGCCAAGGCACAGGTCGGATTCGCCGCCAATACCGAAATGGTGATCAAAGTTTTCATCGAAGGCTCGCAGGTCAAGGCCACAGGCTACCGTCTGTATCTTTTCTATCCTTGAATATTCGTTGCAAGATTCATTGTGCAGCGGGGCGATCCAGGGGGTAGGCGCGGATTATCCCCTGATTTTGTAAGCGGCCGCGGGGCGACTTCGGGTATCCTCAACGGCTTTTGAAGCGGCGCGCTGAGCCATTCGCGCTGCGCACAACGACGGAATATCAAACCATGCGCATTCTGCTACTGGGCTCAATTGCCTACGACAATATAATGGTGTTCGAGGGACGATTTCGCGAACACATCCTGCCTGACCAGATTCACATGCTTAACGTGGCTTTCCTGGTGCCGGCTTTGCGGCGCGAATTCGGCGGCTGTGCCGCCAACATCGCCTACAATATGCGCCTGCTGGGCGGGCAGCCGCTGATCATGGCCACGGTGGGCGAGGACGCCGAATCCTACTACCGACGCTTTGATGCGCTAGGCATAGCGCGCACGCACGTGCGCGAAGTGGCAGGCACTTACACCGCGCAAGCCTTCATCACGACGGATCTGGATGACAACCAGATCACCGCGTTTCATCCGGGGGCGATGGGGCACTCGCATCTCAACAGCGTCTCCGCGGCGGGCGAGGTCGGCCTTGCCATCGTTTCCCCCGACGGACGCGAAGGCATGCTGCAGCACGCGCGCGAACTGAAGGAAGCGAACATTCCCTTCGTGTTCGACCCCGGCCAAGGCCTCCCCATGTTTTCCGGCGCCGAGTTGCTCGAGTTCGTGAAACTTGCGAGCTATGTTGCAGTCAACTCGTACGAAGGCAAGATGCTGGAAGAGCGGACCGGTTCATCGATCGCGAACCTGGCGCAAAGGGTGGAAGCACTGATCGTTACCCATGGCGCCAAGGGCTCGGAGATCCACACGGGCGGCCAGCGCCTGGAGATCCCCTGCGTCCAGGTGGATGAAATCGTCGATCCGACCGGATGCGGCGATGCCTATCGCGCCGGTCTGCTCTACGGCATCGCCGAGGGCATGGATTGGCGCTCCATCGGCCAGCTCGCTTCGCTCATGGGGGCGATCAAGATAGGCGCGCGCGGCGGGCAGAATCACCGGGCAACCCGTGCCGAAATCGAAGGGCTCTATCGGCAGCATTTTGACGCGCAACTGGGATAACGGTTAGGCCGTCGCGATTTTTCGCCAGCATGGCACTTGCGGCCGCGGCATCCGTGCTACTGCCGGCAGTGCCAATTCCAGTTCAGGCAGCGTCTAATCCAACACCCTGACGCAGGGTAGCGTTTTGCACGCAATGCCCGCAAAAACGCCGGATTTCATTCCAGCGCAGCGCGCAGCCTGGCGGCATTGGCTTCCAGTTGATCACGCGGCGGATTTTTCGCCGGCCAGGTGAGGCGCATGCCGTCTTTGTCGTATCGCGGCACCAAGTGCAGATGGAAGTGATACACCGTCTGGCCCGCGGCGACGCCATTGGCTTGATATAGCGTCAATCCCTCGGGCGCGTAGGCCTTGTTGATCGCCCGCGCCACGCGCGCCGCGGTTTGGAACGCCGCGGCAGCGAGCCGGCCATCCAGAGCGTAAATATTTTCTGCATGCGGTTTCACGGTCACGAGCACGTGGCCGGGGTTCACCTCGCCGATATCCATGAAAGCAAGCGTTAGTTCGTCTTCGTGCACCTTGGTCGAAGGTATGCGTCCGGCGACGATGCCGCAAAATACGCAATCAGTCATGAATTGCTCCTCTTTTCGATCGGACCATTAAACGCGCCGGTCTGCGCTTACCGCGTCCAGGGGCGCGCCTTCGCGCTATTCTCCCGGCACTTGGCACTGCTCGCACGGGACCTGGAACAGCTTGCGGTCCTCGAGCCGCACCGCGCTCAAGCTTCCTCCCCAAACACAGCCGCTATCCAAAGCCAACAGGTCGGGCCGCAGCTTCAACCCGAGCGTGGACCAGTGACCGCAGACGAGCGTGTGATCGCGGCTGGCGCGCCCGGGCGCGTCGAACCAGGGGAAAAACCCCGGTGGCGCGTTGGCCGTCTCGCCTTTGGTGCGCAACTCTATGGTGCCATCGGCAGTGCAAAAACGCATTCTCGCCATCGAGTTGACGATCACGCGCAAGCGGTCGGCGCCGCGTAAGCTCTCGCTCCAGGCATCG
>JAENXP010000636.1 GCA_016649475.1 Burkholderiales bacterium
CCTTGGGGTTCTGGCGCACCCACTCGAGTTCGCGCTTGATGGTCTTCTGGCGCGCCGATTCGGTGGATTCTTCCTGCGCGAGGCGCGCTTCCTTCTGCGCCAGCCAGGAACTGTAATTGCCCTCCCACGGTATGCCGTAGCCGCGGTCGAGCTCGAGGATCCACTGCGCCGCGTTGTCCAGGAAATAACGATCGTGGGTCACCGCCACCACGGTGCCGGGAAATTTCTGCAGGAACTGCTCCAGCCACTCCACGCTCTCGGCGTCGAGGTGGTTGGTCGGCTCGTCGAGCAGCAGCAGGTCGGGCTTGGACAGCAGCAGGCGGCACAGCGATACGCGTCGCTTCTCCCCGCCCGATAAGGGGCCGATTTTCGCTTCCCATGGGGGCAGTCGCAGCGCGTCGGCGGCGATCTCCAGCTGGTGCTCGACGTTGTCGCCGGCCGACGCGGCGATCACTGCTTCGAGTTCCGCCTGCTCGGTCGCGAGTTTGTCGAAATCGGCGTCGGGCTCGGCATAGGCGGCATAGACCTCGTCCAGGCGCTTCTTCGCTCCGAACACCTCGCCCAGTCCCTCCTCCACCGCCTCACGCACGCTCTTGTCCGCGTCGAGTTGCGGTTCCTGCGGCAGATAGCCTATGCGCATATTCGGTTTGGCGACCACTTCGCCGTCGTAGTCCTTGTCCACGCCCGCCATGATGTTGAGCAGGGTGGACTTGCCCGAGCCGTTCAGGCCGAGCACGCCGATCTTGGCGCCGGCAAAAAAGTTGAGCGAGATATTCTTGAGGATAAGGCGCTTGGGCGGCACGACTCTGCCGACCCGGCGCATGGTGTAGACGTATTGGGCCATGGATATTTTCGATTCGAGACTGGAAACGGTAGTTCCGACTCCGGTATTCTACGTGCTTCATTCGTACAAGTCAGAGGCGATCCTCCATGTCCAGATTCGCACTAGCAGGTCGCATCCTGGTCGCGCTGCAGTTCGCCCTGATCGGCTGGCTGATCTGGCCGTTGACGCCGCAACTGTGGTCGCCACCTGCGCTCACGCTCCTGGCATGCTCGGTGGCGCTCGGCCTGTGGACCATATTCCACAACCGGCCCGGCAATTTCAATATCCGGCCCGAACCCAAGAAGAGCGCAAGCCTGGTCACCGGCGGTCCCTATGGCTATATGCGCAACCCGATGTATTCGGCTGTGCTGCTGTTCGCGGCCGCCGAAGTCCTCGCCTATGGCGACCTATGGAAAATCGCCTGCTGGCTCATGCTGGCACTGGTGCTGTTGGCCAAGGCACTGCTGGAAGAGCGCGCCCTGCACGCTCACTTTCCCGGCTACGCCGCGTACGCAAAGCGTGTGCGTCGATTCATTCCGGGCGTGTTCTGACATTCGCGCGGCACCGCCCCCGCATTGGGGTAAGCTGAGCTTCGCCTAGACAAGCTTCCATTGGATCGACACAGCCCATGGCCATGCCCAGCCCCTCCCGTTCGACTTCGCCGGCCGCCGGCCCCGCACCTTCGGACTACGCGCTGTGGAACCTCGGCTTTCGTCCGTTCTACCTGCTCGCCGCCCTGTTTGCGACGATCAGTGTTCCGCTGTGGACGGCGCAGTACGCCGGCTGGCTGGGCACGCGCGCGATCATCGGCGGGCCATTGTGGCACGCGCACGAGATGCTGTTCGGCTACGCATTCGCGGTGATCGTCGGTTTTCTGTTCACCGCGGGGCGCAACTGGGCCAATCTGCCCACCCCGACCGGAACGACGCTTGCAGCGATCGCAGCGCTCTGGGTCGCAGCACGCGTGCTGGTGCTCACGCCCTACGCCCTCGCGGCCGCGGCTTTCGACACCGCCTTTGCCGTTGCCGCCGCGGCCGCGATCGCCGTGCCCTTCGTGCGCAGCGGCAACCGCCGCAATTATTTTTTCATCGCGCTGCTGCTCGGCCTGGGCCTGGCGAACCTCGTGTTTCATCTGGGCATGGCAGGACTGCTCGATGTAGCGCTGCAGCCGAGCTTGCAGGCCGGCATGGATCTCGTGCTGTTCATCATGGTGGTGATGGGCGGGCGCGTCATTCCGATGTTCACCATGAACGGCATTCCCGGCGTGTTCTGCGCGCGCCTCCCCTGGATCGAGCGCCTGGCCCCCGGCAGCATCCTCGCGCTGCTTGCGGCCGACGTCCTCGGCGCGCCCGAAATCATCGTCGGACCGCTCGCCGCGCTGGCCGCGGCGGTCCACGCCACGCGCCTAGTCCTGTGGCGGCCGTGGCGCACGCTGA
>JAENXP010000527.1 GCA_016649475.1 Burkholderiales bacterium
CTGGCTCTCGCTGCTGTGCAGCTCGAACATGCGCAGCCGGTCCTGCTGGCGCAGCAGCTGCAGGGCCAGTTGCGGCGAACCCGGATAACGGCGCAGCTGGCCGTCGGGATTGAGCGCGCGCACTTCGTCTACGTAATCGGCCAGAACCTGCGGCAGATCCACGCGCGCCCACAGGCGCGAGATGCCGCTCTCGTATTCGGCATTTTTCGCCGCGTAGCCCTCGTCCAGGCGGTAGACCGCCGCGCCGGCGTGGGTGTCGATAAACCACAGCGGCTTGTCTTTTTGCGTGAGGTAGCGCAACAGCTGCACCAGAACGGTGTGCTTGAGCACGTCGGCATGATTGCCTGCGTGAAAACCGTGGCGGTAGCTCAGCATCGTTCCACGGCGTTCCAAATCGCGCTCGCGCTAACGCAGAGCCGCGCTGTTGCGCCCACGAAAGACCGTCCGCGCGGATCGTCGGTTGTGCACGGATGAAAAACACATCCGTGCACAACCGACGATCTTGTATAAACCCAAGGCGCGGCGTTTGGTGTTAACCATAACCGTGTTTTCTGTGCGAATGTGCCTTTCATCCGCACAGAAGACACGGTTGGCGCGCGCAGCGCGCAAGTCCGCCGCCCGCATACGACACTATTTCTTTTGGCCGTATCTGGCTTTCGGCACCCCTGTCCCCGGGCTGAGGCATCAGTACTTGTCGTACTTGGTCGCCTTGCCGCGGACCTTGTCGGCGGGATATTTTCCGGCGTTGAGCGCAATCTTCTCCGCGGCGGCCTGCATCAGATCGATGCCGAGCTTGTCCGCCAGCAGCAGCAGGTAGACGAACACGTCGGCCATCTCGTGGCGCACCGCCTGCAACTGTTCCGGCGCAAGCTGTGCCGACTGCTCGGGCGTGAGCCAATGAAACTCTTCCATGAGTTCGGCCGCCTCGATCGCGACGCCCATGGCGAGATTCTTCGGCGTGTGAAACTGGTCCCAGTCGCGCTCCCTGGCAAAAGCGCGGATCAGGGCGGCCAGCTCGCCCAGGCTGCCTGGCGCAGCGCCGGGCATCAGGACGCCTTCACCCCGGCTGCGCGCGCGCGCAGCGCCGGCGCCACGGCGGCGGCCGATTCGCGTATCAGCTTTGCCGTGGTCTCCCAGCTGATGCAGGGGTCGGTCACCGAACAGCCGTAGATCAGCCTGGACTTGTCTTCAGGAATCGGCTGGTTGCCCGCCACGATGTTGCTCTCCAGCATCAGGCCGACGATAGAGCTGTTGCCCTCGATGATCTGGTGGATGCAATCCCTGAACACCAGCGGCTGCAGTTCCGGCTTTTTCATCGAATTCGCGTGCGCGCAGTCGATGACCAGGTTGGGGCTGAGCCCGGCCTGCTGCAACTCCTGCTCCGTCAGCGACACGTTTGCGGTGTCGTAGTTCGGACTCTGGCCGCCGCGCAGCACGATATGCCCGTAGCTGTTGCCGCGGGTGCGCACTATAGACTGGGTTCCATCCGCAGTGATTCCGAGGAAGGTGTGCGGCTCGCGCGCCGAGCGTATCGCGTTGATGGCGATGCCGATATTGCCGTCGGTGGCGTTCTTGAACCCCACCGGCGCCGAAAGGCCGCTCGCCATTTCGCGGTGCGTCTGCGATTCGCTGGTGCGCGCGCCGATGGCGTACCAGGCGATCAGGTCACCGAGGTACTGTGGCGCGGCCGGATCCAGCGCTTCGGTGGCCGCGGGCACGCCCATGGCCGCCAGGTCGCCGAGAAAACGGCGTGCACGCTCCATGCCTTCCTCGATGTGGAAGGAGTCGTCCATATGCGGATCGTTGATGAAGCCCTTCCACCCGGTGACGGTCCTGGGTTTCTCGAAATAGACGCGCATCACCACATAAAGGCTGTCCTGCACCTCCGCGGCGAGTTCGCGCAGGCGTTCGGCATAGTCCAGGCCGGACGCCGGATCGTGAATGGAGCAGGGGCCGACGATTACCAGCAGGCGCGGATCGGTCCGGTCGAGCACGCGGCACAGGGTCGCGCGCGCGGCGGCGACGAATTGCGCGCCGGCATCGGCAAGGGGAATGCGTTCGTGCAGCTCGCGCGGCGAGGGCATGACCTCGAACGAGAGGATGTTGAGGTTTTCGGTGGACGGGAAGCTCATTTGGTTTGTGCCTGGATGGAATTCCTGCGGGTCGTCCGGTCACTGCCCGGGGGCGCGGCGACGACCGGAAAGGCAGTGCGTGCGCTCACCGCTCACTTGACGCCGAGGTCGGCGAGTACGGCAGCGCGGCGCCCTGCCGCCGCCTTCTGCAATTCGGTATAGAGGCTGGCGCCATGGCTGTCCATGGCAACCAGGAGCGGACCGAAACCGCTGATGCGGAAGCGCCACAGGCTTTCCGGGTTGAGATCGTCCAGATCCACGTCCTCGATCTGCTCGATCCAGGTGGTTTCCAGGGCCGCCGCGCCGCCGACGATCGCGAGGTAGACACCGCCCAGCTCGGCAAACGCGGCCAGCGAATCGGCGAGCATGCCGCCCTTGCCGATGATCATGCGCACGCCGTACTCGCGCATCAGCGGCCGGGTGAAGCGCTCCATGCGCGCGCTGGTGGTGGTGCCTATGCATATCGGCGCATAGCCCGCCGGGTGTGCGCTGGTGGGCTCGACTTTCTTCACATTGGGCGCGGTGTGGATCACCGCATGTCCCGCCAGATCGAAGCGCGTCTTGCGTCCGCGGTCGAACATGTGTATCTGCGTCGCGTCGCGTATGCCGTAGAGCGTGCCTTTGAGCGTCACCGTGTCGTTCACGCGCAGAGTGCGGATCGCAGTCTCGTCCACC
>JAENXP010000344.1 GCA_016649475.1 Burkholderiales bacterium
CGCTGTTCCTGGTCGGTGCGTCCGGTTCCGTGCTGGCGGACATCACCGTCGGTGTGACCTTGTCCACCACAGGTCCGGCCGCGTCCCTGGGCATACCGGAAAAGAACACGATAGCGCTGCTGCCGAAAGAGATCGGCGGGCAGAAGATGAATTACATCGTGCTCGACGACGCCACCGATCCGACCGCCGCATCCAAGAACGCAAGAAAGCTGGTCTCCGAGGACAAGGTGGATGTAATCATCGGCGGCAGTATCACGCCCTCATCGACCGCCGTGCTCGAAGTGGCGGCGGAATCCAAGACCCCGCAGATCGCCCTGGCGCCGTTTGCGCCGGCAGCCGACAAGGCCGCATGGGTGTTCCTGATGCCGCAGGATTTCGCCATCATGGGCGGCGCCATAGTCAAGCATATGCTGGCCAATGGCGTGAAGACCGTGGGTTTCATCGGCTACACCGATGGCTACGGCGAATTGTGGCTGCGCGTAATGAATAAGCTCAGCGCCGAGAATGGTCTGAAGATGGCGGCAGTCGAGCGCTTCAACCGCACGGACACCAGCGTGACCGGCCAGATCCTCAAGATCATGAGCACCAGTCCGGACGCGGTGCTGGTGGTGGGTTCGGGCACACCGGCAGCAATGCCGCAGTCGACACTGGTCGAGCGCGGCTACAAGGGCCGCATCTATCAGACCCACGGTGTGGCCAACAAGGATTTTCTGCGCGTGGGCGGGAAGAACGTCGAGGGCGCAGTGTTGCCGATCGGACCGGTCCTCGTGCCCGAACAATTGCCCGACAGCAATGCGAGCAAGAAAGTTGCGCTGAACTACATCAAGCTGTACGAGGCCGCCTACGGTGCCGACAGCCGCAACTCATTCGGTGCGCATGCCTGGGACGCCGGACTGCTGTTGCAGCAGGCGATCCCGGAGGCCCTCAAGAAAGCCAAGCCGGGGACGGCCGAGTTCCGCGCCGCCTTGCGCGATGCAATGGAAAACGTCAAGGAAATGCCTGCAAACCACGGCGTATTCAGCTTCTCGCCCAGCAATCACAAAGGCCTGGACGACAGGGCGGTGGTGATGGTGGTCGTAGAGAATGGCACCTGGAAGGTGTTGCACTGACGCCCGGCCGTTGAATTTGCCGCCGATCGGGCAAGGGCTTCGATGGCGAGCGACGAACCAGGCCGCCGCCAGCGGCCTGACCGTCGCCGGCGGCGGGAAGAAGGAGGAGGAGGGCGATGACGACGACACCGATGCAGTTTCAGGAGTTGGTCGCACCGGTCGCGCGCTACGCGCGGGGCCGCGCGCTGGATGCGGCGCTGCAGGCGGATTTGAATCTGAAGTATCCGCCCGAAGGCGAGACGTTTCGACAGATCCGCGATGCCTGCCACGCCGGCATCGCAGCGGGATGGCTGTGTACTCAGGGTGATGCGCAGCGTCGTTTCGGCAGGATTTTCGAGCCGGGTGCAGCGACGCATGGATTCAGCGTGGACGTGGTGGATATTACCGACCTCGTCGGCAACCATCATCGCCACCCCACCGGCGAAATCGACATGATCATGCCGGTCACCCCGGAAGCCAGGTTCGATGACAAGGGCGCAGGTTGGCTGGTGTATCCTGCGGATTCGGCGCACCGGCCCACAGTGACCGGCGGGCGCGCGCTGATCCTGTACCTGCTTCCCGAGGGCAAGATCGAATGGACCAATCAATAATAATGGAGCGAGGAGAACAATATGCCGGGACTGTCGTCCGCTGACCACAGCGTCAGCCCGCCGCTGGTAACGATCCCGCGCGACTTCAACGCCGCGTACGACCTGATCGAGCGCAATCTTCGCGCCGGGCGCTCGGGCAAGACCGCGTTTATCGACGACGCGGGCAGCATCACCTACGGCCAGCTCGCCGAGCGCGCAAACCGGGCGGCCAATGCGTTGAAGGGACTGGGTCTGGGGCTGGAAGACCGCGTCATGCTGGCGCACCTGGATACGGTCGATTTCCCCAGCGTGTTTCTCGGTGCGATCAAGGCCGGTATCGTGCCCATCGCGGGGAACACCCTGCTGACGACGGCAGACTACGAATTCATGCTCAACGACAGCCGCGCCAAGGCGCTGGTGGTGTCGGAGCAGTTGCTGCCGACCTTTGCGCCACTGTTGGAAAAGAGCTCGGGCAAGCTTCCGTTTTTGCAGCATGTGATCGTGTCGGGAAAGGATGCGCACTCGCAGCTTTCCCTGCAGCAGTTGATGGCCAAGGCCGGCACGGCCTGTGAACCGGCTGAAACCACTTGCGACGACGCCTGTTTCTGGCTCTACTCCTCGGGCTCGACCGGCACACCCAAGGGCACGGTGCATATGCACGCGCACCTGATCCAGACGGCCGAACTCTATGCCATACCGGTGCTGGGCATACGCGAGGACGATCTCGTGTTCTCGGCGGCGAAGCTGTTTTTTGCCTACGGCCTGGGCAACTCGCTCACCTTTCCGATGGCGGTCGGGGCGACTGCGGTATTGATGGCCGAGCGCCCGACGCCCGCCAGCGTGTTCCAGCGCCTGCAGCAGCGCAAGCCGACGATTTTTTACGGCGTGCCGACCTTGTACGCGGCGCTGCTCGCCAGCCCCGATATTCCCAAACGCGACGCCCTCAATCTGCGCGTATGCACCTCGGCAGGCGAGGCGCTTCCGGCCGACATCGGCGAGCGCTGGACCAAACACTTCGGCGTGGAAATTCTGGACGGCATCGGATCGACCGAGATGCTGCATATATTCGTGTCGAACCGGCCGGGCGAGGTGCGCTACGGCACCACCGGCAAGGCCGTGCCGGGCTACGCCCTGCGCGTGGTGGACGATGCCGGCCATCAGGTGAAAACCGGCGAGATCGGCGAGCTGCAGATCAACGGGCCGACCAGCGCCTCCTGCTACTGGAACAATCGCGCCAAGAGCCGCGCCACGTTCATGGGGGACTGGACGCGCAGCGGCGACAAGTACACCGTGGACGAGGCGGGCTATTACACCTATTCCGGACGCACTGATGATATGCTCAAGGTGGGCGGTATCTACGTCTCGCCGTTCGAGGTAGAGGGCGCGCTGCTGACGCATCCTGACGTGCTCGAGGCGGCGGTGATCGGGCAGGCGGACGCGGACCAGTTGGTCAAGCCCAAGGCCTATATCGTCACCAAGGCCGGCGTCACCGCCGATGCGGCGCTGGCGGAGAAGCTGCAGCAGCACGTCAAGTCGAAGCTCGCGCCCTATAAGTACCCGCGCTGGGTGGAATTCGCCAGCGAGCTGCCGAAAACGGCGACCGGGAAAATACAGCGCTTCAAACTGCGCGCCAAGTCGCAGACAGATGTAAAGTAATCTTTATCCAACCGAGGAGGATCGAAATGAGCAAAAACCTACCGTTTGACCGGCGTGAGTTTCTCAAGTCCGCCGCCGCAGTGGCCGGCGTCGCCAGCCTGCCGAGTTTCGCGTTTGCGCAGGGCGCGAAGATCAAGATCGGCCTGATGCTGCCTTACACCGGCACGTATGCGCAGCTCGGCGTGGCCATCACCAACGGTTTCAAGCTGGCGGTGGCGGAGAACGGCGGCAAGCTGGGTGGGCGTGAATTGGAGTACTTCACGGTCGACGACGAATCCAACCCGCCCAAAGCCACTGACAACGCCAATCAGCTGGTGACCCGGGACAAGGTTGACGTGCTGGTGGGAACAGTACACTCCGGCGTGGTGATGGGGATGGTGAAAGTTGTGCGCGATAGCGGCACCCTGCTGATCATCCCCAATGCGGGCTCGGGCGCAGCGACCGGCGCACAGTGCGCGCCCAATATATTCCGCACCTCGTTTACCAACTGGCAACCTGCCTATCCGATGGGCAAGGTGCTGGCAGACCGCGGCATCAAGAAAGTGGTCACCCTCACCTGGAAGTACGGCGCCGGTATTGAAGCCATCGATGGCTTCAATACCGGCGCCGTACTTCCAGGTGAGGGTGACCACTTTCTTGATGCCGCGGTCTGCCAGCA
>JAENXP010000330.1 GCA_016649475.1 Burkholderiales bacterium
AGAAGGGCTGATCAACGTCATTGCTCACTCAGGCGCCTTTGTCTCTGCACCTGATATTGATGAGTTGGTCCAGCTCACCGAAATTCGCAGCATCCTGGAGCCGGAAGCTGCGGTGGCCGCAGCCCCGCACATCGATGCCGAGATGCTCGTCGTCCTTAGGGCCATGCTTTCTGAAATGAGCGGTCTGGTGAAGCAAGACGCATGGGAGGAATGCGGACGCCTCAATAGGCGCTTTCATTTTTCCATTCTGGATAGAACGCCGAATATAAAACTCGTTTCTCTGATCAAAGACCTGTGGGGCCAGGCCGATCGAGCGCGGCTTGTATACGCGAAGGGAGCCGAATTCCTGGATGAATCGGTCCGGCAACATGTGGATATCGTGGATGCCATTGAGGAAAAGGACTTAGCGACGGTGCGACAGATGGTTACTGCGCATAGCCAATTCGGGTTGAATGCAGTGCGCAGCCTGGCTGCCAAGGTAGCGCTCAATGACACCAAAAGAGGGAAGCCTTGAAGGCAATCGAAAGGAAACAACGGATCGCCCTCACGGTCGGAGGCAATTCATTTGCGAAGGCGCTGGAGCGCTGGAGCTCGCTGCTCCTGATCATCGCTGTGCTGGTTGTGTGGGAGGCGGCGGTCCGGTTTTTCGACGTGCCGCGGTTTCTCCTTCCGACGCCAAGCGAAATTGTGCAGCTGACGATCGACGAGTGGTCGCTGATCCAGATGCACTCGCTCGCGACGATTTGGGCCATTCTTACAGGTTACCTGGCGGCGGTTGCGTTCGCGCTCGGGATTTCGGCACTCATGATCCGCTTTCCCCTGTTCGAGCGCTTAATCATGCCGATCTTCGTGGGCTTGCAGAGCGTTCCGAAGATCGCCATTGCGCCTCTGATCCTGGTGTGGGTCGGTGCGGGCGCGGGCTCGAAGATCGTGGTCGTGATGTCGATCGCCTTTTTCCCGATCGTGATTAACACGATGGCCGGCTTCAAAGAGGTGGATCGCGGCCTGGCCGACGTGTTCCGTTCCGTAGCCGCCACCGAACGGCAAATGCTGCTGAGACTGCGCATGCCTTATGCCGTGCCTTACATCTTCGCGGGGCTGCGGATCGGAACGACGCTAGCGGTGCTCGGCGCCATCGTCGCTGAATGGCTGGCAGCCTCCAACGGACTCGGCTACCTGGTGCTGTCCGGCAGCTTCAACTTCAACACCGCGCGATCATTCGCGGCAATCATCGCGCTGGCCATCATCGGCACCGCATTCTTCAATGCCATGTCGTGGCTCGAACGGAGGATCTCCTGGCGCACGGGGATCAACGATTCCACCTCACAGGTATGACGCCGACGCCCGGGCGTGCACTACGCGCCGCCGTCCCCAGACGCCAGGAGCAGCCAGACCGAGGAATGCACGGATTCGCAGGATTACCAACCAAGGAGCGACTATGATCAGAATCGGCCACTCACCAGTGCGGCACTTGTTGTCAGCCACCACAGCCTTGTGCCTTTTCTTTGCGAGCCTCGGCATCGCAAGCGCGGCGGACAAGGTCATCCTGCGCATCAACTTCACGCCCTGGGGCATGCATGCTCCGTACTTCGGCGGCAGGGCGCAGGGCTTCTATGCGCAGGAAGGCATCGAGCTCGAAATCCGCCCGCCCTCAAGCGGCCAGCAGAACGAGGTGTTCATCGGCAGTGGCCGCGAGCAGTTCGGCCTCACCAATGCCGACTCATTCGTCAAGGCGCGCGGCAGCGGCATTCCAATCGTTGCCGTGATGGCCAACCAGCCGGACAACCCGTTCGCGATAATTTCGCTCAAGAAATCTGGCATCACCGGGCCCGAGAAACTGAAGGGCGCCAAAATTGCGTGGTTTCCGGCGAACGTGGTCGGGCTGCTGGACCCGGTATTGGAGAAGGGCGGCCTGACACGCAAGGACGTGCAGCTGGTGAACGTCGCACGCGGGTCTGAAGTGCAGATGCTCGCCGCGGGCCAAGTCGACGCCCTGTTCGGCTATTCGTTCGGGCAGGCGCTCACGCTGGAGATGCGCGGTTTCCCGGTGAATGTGATGCCGGTGCGCGACTACGGCGTCAAGTTCTACGGCACGGTGATCTACACCAACGAAGCGCTGCTGAAGTCCAACCCCGACTTGGTCAAGCGCTTCGTGCGGGCCACGATGAAGAGCCAGATCTGGACGCACGAGAACGTCGAGACCGCCATGAAGGAGGTCATCGCGGTCTCGCCGGACCGTAACCTGGAGCTTGAGTCGCGCAAGATGCGGCTGATCTACAGCCTCTATAACACGCCCGACTACAGCGAGCGATTCGGCCTCATGAACGACGCCAAGTGGCAGTCCTCCATCGACATTCTTGCCGCGTCTGGCGACCTGCCGAAGAAGCCGAGCCCCGGGGAGATGTACACGAACAGTATCGTCGAAAGCCTGGAAGAGGCTAGGACGCTGGCGGCCACGATTAAACGACCGGCGAAGTGATGGATCCGTCGACAACGAACGTTGCAGAACACCCAGGGGACCAGTCGGTATCGGTGGCGGGCACCGGCATTTCGATCGCGAACGTGGAAGTGACCTACGGCGTCGGCTCCGCCGAGCCGGTCAACGCTCTGGCGGCCGTGAGCCTCGAAATTCCGGGCGGCTCCTTTGTGTCGCTGGTCGGCCCCTCCGGTTGCGGCAAGAGCACGCTGCTAAAGGTGCTGGCAGATCTGATGTCGCCCACGCGCGGCGATGTGCGCATCGGCGATGCGTGGCCGGAGACGCTGCGCCGTGCCGGCCGCATCGGCCTAGTGTTCCAGGATGCCAACCTGATGCCGTGGCTCAACATCGAGCGCAACGTGCGTCTGTTGGAAGAGCTCGTTGCTGGCAAGGGATCTGCAACAAAGCGTCAGGATGTGGCAAACCTGCTAGAGGTGGTAGGACTGAAGGGCTTCGAACGAAAGCTGCCACATCAGTTATCGGGCGGCATGCAGCAGCGTGCGGCCCTGGCGCGTGCACTAGTGCTCGACCCGGCCATCTTGCTCATGGACGAGCCCTTTGCTGCGCTTGACGAAATCACACGTGACCGGATGGCATTCGAGCTGATGCGCATCTGGCAGCATTACCGCAAGACAGTGATCTTCGTGACTCACTCACTGGCCGAAGCGGTATTGCTGTCCGACCGCGTGGTGCTGATGACGGCCCGCCCCGGGAGCATCCACAAGATCTTCGACATCGATTTGCCGCGGCCGCGCAGTCAGGAAACACGAGTATCCGATCACTTCATCCGGCTGGTAGGTGAAATTAACCGCGAACTCTACCAGGTGATGGCATGAGCGTCACTTCTCAGAACTTTGATGCTTCCTGGCTCCCGGGTAGCGCGTTGCTGCTGGTCGACATGAACCGGTCGCATCTGGATCACTCGATCGGGCACATGCTGGTGGAACAGTCCGCAGCAGAGCGCATTATCGACAACGCGATCAAGGTGCGGAAGGCTTTCGCCGCAAGTGGTCGACCGGTCATATTTGTCCGCACACATCATCGCCAGGACCCCCGGACCGGCGAAATCGTCGACAACAAGAGTCCATTCTGGATGGCTCAGCAGGAGAAGATCGTCCCGGGGCTTGGCAAGCTGCGCAAGTCGCTCGCCGTCGAGGGCGCACCCGTGACCGAGGTGGTCTCTCCTCTGGCGCCGCGGCCGGGCGAATTCACTGTTTTCAAACATCGCTACAGCCCATTCGACAACACGGACCTCGAACTGCTCCTGCGAAACCTGCGCATCGACACGCTCGTGATCGGCGGAGTCAACACCAACAACTGCGTGCTCTGCAGCTGCTTCGAGGCTTTCAACCGGGACTACCGAGTCGTGCTGATGCAGGACGTCTGCGCCAGCATGAACGGTCCTGAATACCATCTGGCGGCCCTGAAGGTGATAGAGGCTGCCTTGGGCTGGATTGTGGATTCGGGTGATGTGATCGCTGCACTGAAGGTAGCGGCGGCGGCCCCGCACGAAGTGCACTGCCCATGACAATCAGAAGTCGGGTTCCAAGCTTGACCGTTGGCGAAGATCCTTTTGAACGGGGACGGGTACACGGCAAGACGTTTGTGGCCGACGTTCAAA
>JAENXP010000720.1 GCA_016649475.1 Burkholderiales bacterium
CCTACGACGTGCGCCCGGAAACGCGCGAACAGGTCGAGTCGCTGGGTGCGAAGTTCGTCGATGTGAAGGTCAGCGCGGTGGGTGAAGGCGGTTACGCCCGCGAGCTGTCCGCAGAGGAAAAAGCCCAGGAAATGGAAGTACTTGCGCAGCATGTCGCGCAGGCCGACGCGATCATTTCCACCGCCGGCGTACCCGGCCGGCCGGCACCGAAGATCATCACCACCGCCATGGTCGAACAGATGAAGCCCGGCGCGGTCATCATCGATCTCGCCGCCTACAGCGGTGGCAACTGCGAACTGACCATCCCCGGCGAGTCCTTTGGCCACGAACTGGTCATGATCTACGGACCCCTCAACGTGCCGGCCATGATGCCGGTGCATGCCAGCGAGATGTACGCCAAGAACCTGTACAACTTCCTGGCGCTGATCGTCCACGACGGTGCCATCAGGCCCGACTGGGAGGACGAGATCGTCGCCGGCAGCCTGCTCACCCGCGACCGGCAAATCTACCATGCGCTCACCCGGCAGCGCATCGAGGGAGGTGACCTGTGATCGCCGGCATGACCGCGCTGTACATCTTCATGCTCGCCGCCTTCACCGGCTACGAGATCATCAGCCGGGTGCCGGTCATCCTGCACACCCCGCTGATGTCCGGCTCCAACTTTGTCCACGGTATCGTGCTGGTCGGCGCCATGGTGGCCATGGGTCACGCAGACTCCACGCTGGAGCAGGTGATCGGCTTCGTCGGTGTCATGCTGGCCGCCGGTAACGCCGTCGGCGGCTATGTGGTCACCGAACGCATGCTGGAAATGTTCCGGAGCAGCAAGCGGGGGGCCAAGTGATGGATACGATTATCCAGATCAGTTACTTCGTCTCTGCGGTACTGTTCATCCTCGGCCTCAAGCGCATGAGTTCACCGGTCACGGCACGCGGCGGTATTGTCTGGGCCGGGGTCGGTATGCTGGTCGCGACGCTGATCACCTTCTTCCACCCCGGCATGCATAACTACCTGCCGATGACGGTAGCGATTGCGATCGGCGGCGGACTGGCACTCTGGTCCGGCAAGAAGGTCGCCATGACCGATATGCCGCAGATGATCGCCCTTTACAATGGCATGGCTGGCAGTGCCGCAGGCGCGATTGCCGCCGTGGATCTGCTCAAGGGCGAGTTCCCGTCCACCAGCTTCCTGGCGCTGGCCATCGCCGGTGCGCTGATCGGGTCGATTTCATTCTCCGGTTCGCTGGTGGCATTCGCCAAGCTGCAGGGCTGGGCGCGCAAGCCGCTGCGCTTCCCCGGCCAGCAGGTGTTCAACCTGGCACTGCTGGCTGCGTCGATCGGTATTTCTATCTACCTGATCGTACTGGGCCATTTCAGCAGTGGCCTGATCCTGGCGTTCTTTGCGCTGGCACTCGGCTATGGCGTGATGATGGCCCTGCCGATCGGCGGCGCCGATATGCCGGTGGTGATTTCCCTGTTCAATGCCCTGACCGGGCTGGCGGTCGCCTTTGAAGGCTTTGTGCTCAACAACGCCGCCATGATCATCGCCGGTACCGTGGTGGGTTCGGCCGGCACCCTGCTCACCCAGCTGATGGCGAAGGCGATGAATCGTTCCATTGGCAGCGTGCTGTTCAGGGCCTTCGGCACGGCAGAAGGGGGAGCGGCCGAGGCCGTGACCGGCAGCATGAAGCCGATCGATGCCGCCGATGTCGGCGTGATGATGGCGTACGCCGAACGCGTCGTCATCATTCCCGGCTATGGCATGGCAGTCGCCCAGGCCCAGCACAAGATCCGTGAACTGAGCGAGTTGCTGATCAAGCGTGGCGTGGATGTGAAGTTCGCTATCCACCCGGTGGCCGGCCGGATGCCGGGGCATATGAACGTACTGCTGGCGGAGGCCAATGTACCGTATGACCTGCTCTACGACCTGGACGAAATCAACCCCGCCTTCCCGCAGACCGATGTCGCGCTGGTGATCGGCG
>JAENXP010000596.1 GCA_016649475.1 Burkholderiales bacterium
CGCGCGCAGTGGAACGACTTCGAATGCATTATTTTCGGACATAACCATAGTCTTCGTGGAAGAACAGAAAAAGTCAACCTTGGCCGGATGGTTCGCCTCGCCCGAGGGCGAGTACGTGCTGCGCTGGGAGCAGTCCCAGTTCGACAGCGCGGTGGAGGACGTGTTCGGCTTCAACGCGGTACAGGTAGGCCTGCGGCAATTCGATTTGCTGCGCCAGAGCCGCATCGCGCTGCACACCCGCCTCGGCACGGATCCGGCGAGCGACCTGGTCGCCGACGGCGGCGCCTTGCCGCTGGCGAGCGGCAGCATCGATCTGGTGGTGTTGCCGCATGTACTCGAGTTCAGCGCGCATCCGCACCGGATACTGCGCGAGGCGGCGCGCGTGCTGACACCCGATGGCCATATCGTGATTTCCGGCTTCAACCCGCTCAGCCTTTGGGGGGCAAAGCGCGCATTGCCGCCTAAACGGGACGATTACCCCTGGTGCGGCCGCTTCATCGGCTTGCTGCGCCTGAAAGACTGGCTGCAGCTGCTCAGTTTCGAGCTCAATGGCGGCCGTTTCGGCTGCTATGCGCCGCCGTTCTCGCAGGCAAAATGGCTGGGCCGTGCCGCCTTCATGGAGAAGGCGGGAGATCGCTGGTGGCCGATCGCCGGCGGCGTCTACGTGGTGCGCGCAGTCAAACGCACCGTAGGCATGCGCCTGGTGATGCCGAACTGGCGAAAACAGGCGATGTCGGCAAAAGCCCTGTCTGCGGTAACCCAGCAAAACCATCATAGAACCGGGACCGACGCTTGAGTGCCGAGGCCGCGCGGGTGCGCATCTACACCGATGGCGCTTGCAAGGGCAACCCCGGCCCGGGCGGCTGGGGCGCGCTGATGCAGTTCGACGGCCGCGAAAAGGAGCTTTGCGGCGGCGAACCGGACACCACCAATAATCGCATGGAACTCACCGCTGTAATTCGCGCGCTGGCGGCGCTGAAACGGACCTGCGAAATCGACCTGTACACCGACTCGCAGTACGTGCAGAAGGGCATCAGCGAATGGGTTGCGGCGTGGAAGCGCCGCGGCTGGAAGACCGCCGACAGAAAGCCGGTCAAGAACGTCGATCTGTGGCTGGAACTGGACCGCCTCGCCGGCACTCACCGCATACGCTGGCACTGGGTGCGCGGACATGCCGGACACGCCGAGAACGAACGTGCCGATGCGCTGGCCAACCGGGGCATAGCCGCGCTACCCGGTTAGCGATCATATTGGGCGGCCTGCCGCCATCCAGTCTGCCTGCCTCGGTTACAATTGCGCCTTCGCGCCGAACCGCGCGAGTTGATCGGACGCGAAACGTCTTTTCGACTCGCGCTTGACGCTACGCGCAATTCGACATACGACATACGACTCTGGGACTGCTTTTCTCCATGGCGGCATCGAAAAAAATCCTGATTTCCGTGGTTTCCGTGCTGGCGCTGGGTGCGCTGGGTTTCTATGCCTACCATGCATATCGCAGCCCGCTGGAGCCGAAACCGGCGGGCGGACAGCGGCCGGCAAGCGCGCCGGCGGGCCGACCCGGGGGATTTTCGATCCCGGTGGAAACCGCCAAAGTCGCGCTGGAGACGCTGCAGGAGGACGTCAACGCCGTAGGCTCGCTGCGTTCCAACGAGTCGGTGGTGGTGCGGCCGGAAATTTCCGGACGTATCAAAGCCATCGATTTCGTCGAGGGCGCGCAGGTGCGCAAGGACACGGCGCTGATCGTGCTGGACAGTTCCACCCAGGAAGCCGAAGTACAGCAGGCGCGCGCCAACCTCGCGCTCGCCCAGACCAACTACGAGCGCACGCAGGAACTCCAGAAAAGCAATTTCGTCAGCGCGAACGCCGGCGATCAGGCGCTCAACGGCCTGAAGGTCGCACAGGCGAATCTGGCCCTGGTCGAGGCGCGCCTGGCGAAGACGCGCATCCTCGCGCCGTTCAACTCGACCATCGGCCTGCGCCAGGTCAGCGTGGGCGACTATGTGAAAGAGGGACAGGATCTTGTGACCCTCGAGGACATGAGCGCGCTCAAACTCGATTTCCGCCTGCCCGAGAACTATTTCGGCAAGGTGAAGCTGGGGCAGTTGGTGGAAATCAGGATAGATGCCTTTCCCGGTCAGGTATTCAAGGCGAGATTGATAGCGATCGATCCGCTCATCGACCAGGCCGGCCGTTCGCTGTCGCTGCGTGCCAAGCTCGACAACCCGGGAGGCAAACTGCGGCCGGGCATGTTCGCCAGTGTGCGTTTGATACTCTCGGAACGCGAGCGCGCCATTACCGTGCCGGAAGAGGCGCTGGTGCCCTTGGGCACGGAGCATTTCGTGTTCAAGGTTGTCGATGGCAAGGTGCAGCGCGTGAAAGTCACCATCGGATTGCGCCGCAACGCCAAGGTGGAGGTGACCACAGGCCTGGAG
>JAENXP010000688.1 GCA_016649475.1 Burkholderiales bacterium
CCGAGAGTTGAATTAAGCGCCGCCTGGGGGCCGCTTTCCGGTAAAATCGCGCCTTTTTCGGACCTATCCGGGAAACGGAAACTCATTGATCGTCACCTCCGGCATCACCATCCAGTTCGGCGCCAAGCCCTTGTTCGAGAACATCTCGGTCAAGTTCGGCGAAGGCAACCGCTACGGCCTCATCGGCGCCAACGGCTGCGGCAAGTCCACGTTCATGAAAATCCTCGGCGGCGACCTCGAGGCCAGCGGCGGCAGCGTCGCGGTCGACCGCAACGAGCGCGTGGGCAAGCTGCGCCAGGACCAGTTCGCGTATGAGGACGCGCGCGTGCTCGACGTGGTGCTGATGGGGCACGAGGAAATGTGGCAGGCGATGACCGAGCGCGACGAGATATATGCCAATCCGGACGCGAGCGAAGAGGACTACATGCACGCGGCCAACCTCGAGGCGCGCTACGCCGAGTTCGGCGGTTACACCGCCGAGGCGCGCGCAGGCGAGCTGCTGCACGGCGTGGGTATCCCGATCGAGCAGCACAACGGCCCGATGAGCGCGGTCGCACCGGGCTGGAAGCTGCGCGTGCTGCTGGCGCAGGTGCTGTTCGCCGACCCGGACATCATGCTGCTGGACGAGCCGACCAACAACCTCGACATCAACTCGATCCGCTGGCTCGAAGGCGTGCTGAACGCGCGCAACTGCACCATGATCATCATTTCCCACGACCGGCACTTCCTCAACAGCGTGTGCACGCACATGGCCGACATGGACTACGCGACGCTGCGCGTCTACCCGGGCAATTACGACGACTATATGCTCGCGTCCACCCAGGTGCGCGAGCAACTGCTCGCCGCCAATACCAAGGCGAAGGAGAAAGTGGCCGAACTGCAGGACTTCGTGCGCCGCTTCTCGGCAAACAAATCCAAGGCGCGCCAGGCGACTTCGCGCGCGCGCCAGATCGAGAAGATCAAGCTTGAGGACGTCAAACCCTCCAGCCGCCAGTATCCCTACATCCGCTTCGAGTACGACGAAAAAGAAAAACTGCACCGCCTCGCGGTGGAGGTGAAAGGCCTGTCCAAGAGTTACGACAAGCCGTTGATCAAGGGTCTCGATCTCACCATCGAAGCAGGGGAGAAGGTCGCGATCATCGGCCCCAACGGCATCGGCAAGACCACGCTGCTGCGCTGCCTGTGGGGCGATTTGAAACCGGACTACGGCACGGTGAAATGGGCGGAAAAGGCGCTCACGGGATACTGCGCCCAGGATCATGCCGCCGATTTCGCCGATGATACGACGCTGTTCGACTGGGTTGGCCAGTGGCGGCGCGAGGGCGACGACGATCAGCGAGTCCGAGCCACCCTGGGGCGCTTGCTGTTCTCCGGCGACGACGGCAAGAAATCGGTCAGGGTGATTTCAGGCGGCGAGGGCCAGCGCATGGCGTTCGGCAAGCTGATCCTGCAACAGCCCAATGTGCTGCTGATGGACGAACCGACCAACCACCTCGACATGGAATCGATCGAATCCCTGAACGGCGCGCTCGACCGCTACAAGGGCACGCTCGTCTTCGTTTCCCACGACCGCGAATTCGTGTCTTCGATCGCCACGCGCATTATCGAAATGAAGCCGGGCGAGGGCAAGCAGATCGGCACGGCGATCGTCGATTTCCGCGGCAACTACGAGGAATACCTGCAGCAGCAGGGTCTGGCGTAGCCGCTGCGCGCACGCGGTGCGCGCAGCGCCGGGAACATCGGCTGAACCTGCAGCCGGAAAGCACGCGCAGACTATGGCGTTGCGCATTCGCGCCGTGCGTCTACGGCCTTTCCCGGCGTGGTCTACCAGCTTTTACCCGTAGGAAATAGCGGGCTTTTTCTCACGGCAATCCGGCTGGCGGAAGTCCAAACTGCACCTCTCGAAAATACCTGCGACGGTTGCCGCACAGCGCGACCCGTCTATTCCGCGCAACCCGGTAGTCGCGGGAGACGATGTCCTTCTTACTTCTCCGGAAAGGAAACCCCATGAATTCCGCCAATGCTGCGAAAATTTCGAAAGCTGCGCCAGCCGATGCCGCGA
>JAENXP010000724.1 GCA_016649475.1 Burkholderiales bacterium
AGGACAGCGCTATGCTCCCGCTTTGGGCTCCAGTGCCGCCGCGTAAGCGGCTTCCGCCGCTGTAGTCGCCATGGCCGCCGCTGCGGCTGCCGCATTCATTGCGGTACGGACTGCCGCTTCCGAAGCAATGACTGCCGAGCCAGGCACCATATCCTTGGCCGCAAACGCTGCGCACTGTGCCCTGACCATGGCCATGTCCGCTACCGCCGATGCCAGTATGGCCGTCTTCATCGACCGGCTAGTCAATTCCCGCAGCGATACCCGGGATTCGGCAGCTTTTCTGTCCATGTCAATTTCACCCTGAGGCAATCTGGCGCAATCCCTTTCCAGGGAAGCGAGCGCCGCGGAAAGTGTTGCGAGTTCTTCGTTCATGGCATCAATTTTCGTATAGTCGGACTGGGTGTACAGGGTGATCCGCCATTTCCGCGCAAGCCAACCATGGTTTTTGAGCAAAACCGTGAGGCTGCTGTTGCAATGTATAACAGCAGTACCCCGGACTGATTTTGACTTTTGTCAAACGCCGGCCCGTACCCGCAGCCTTTGCTGTGTCTTCTTCCGGATGGCGTAACGGCGAGTTTCCCGGTACCGCGGATCTATGTCCCTGGACTGCAGGTATGCGCACGCGTGCGCTCGGGACAAACCGCATCGGACCGGGGCGCTCCATTTTCCGCAGGCATAGCGCCACCGATGTCATTTTTTGTATATGCGCCAGTCCGGCAGCACCACGTTTGGCATAATAGGAAGCGATGAAAACACGAATAGCCACCCTTTCCCTGGCGCTGGCAGCCGCCCTGACTGGCTCCGTGCACGCCACGCCGCTGGAAGACGTGCATGGCGTGCCCGTGTCCAGACTGGAGTTCGGCAGCTTCAAGCTGGAGGTTGCACTCACCGGGATCAAGGATTGGCCCTACCCGATCGACGGTGCCAATGTTTCGTTCAAACTTGATCCGGACCAGATCGAAATAGTTGTCGCCCTGGGCATCCCCGGGGATGAGCCGTTTCGCGCAGCCTGTGCCCGTACCCTCGCGCGCGTCCGTGAGTTGCTGTACGTCGACGCCAAGGGCGATGCGCCGATGGGGCGGTCTTACTTGTCCGCCTACTTCCGCGGCCCGTGGCGCGGTCCTGAACGCGAGGCCGCGTCGCGCGCCCTGGATGCGAATACGCTGATACGCGTCGATGTCCTCAAGCGCGGCAGCTGCCAGGCTGTGCTGGTAAAGGGGCCGGTCACCTTTGGCGCGATATCCGGGAGATAATCCGCAAGCTCCTGCGCGGACCGGAACGATAATTTGCTGTTTTCGACGGGAGCAGTCAGTTTGATCATTGAATCGCCCTTTGCGCCCTTGCGGCCATATACAAAATGAGCGGCAAGACTGAAATTACGCCGATGATGCAGCGGCGTCAAATCCGCGATTTCATTGGGTTTCCGGGCGGCTGAAGCGACGGCCTATACCGCGACCTACACTGAAACCTATACCGAAACGAAAAGGTCTCTGCGAACCCGGCGAGCTGCGTGTTATCGGCTGCGGCGGCGCTTGATCGATCGGATTGTGCCGCGGGCACTCGTCACGCAACCGGCGGCGACATCGGCTAGCCCCTCGCGCGCCTCATCGATCAACAGCAAGTGGATGCGTTCGCGCGCCAGCCTGCGGTAATGCGCGAGTCGCTCCGCGTCGATCAGCGCGACGTGCGGCTCACCGTCCTTGGTGATGATCTTTTCGGCGCCGGCTTTGACCTCTTGAACCAGTTTCGAGAATCGAGAGCGAACCTGCACGAGTGGGACGGAGTCGTTCTTTGAGATTCCCATAGCCGGGGTCGCCGAGATCAAGCGCCCAACAGCCTGCGCTGGAGCAGCGACTGCATGTCCCGCCTGCCGTCGGCGATCACGTAGATGAACACCTGCCGACCGATAACCCGATAGATGAGACGATACGGCTTGAAGAAGGTCTGGCGATA
>JAENXP010000628.1 GCA_016649475.1 Burkholderiales bacterium
CAGATCAGCTGCGGTAGTCCGCGTTGATGGAAACGTAGTCATGCGACAGATCGCAGGTCCACACCGTGGTTTGTGCCGATCCGCGGCCGAGTTCCACGCGCACCGTGATTTCGCTTTGCTGCATCACGCGCTGGCCCTGCTCTTCGCGGTAGGCCGGATCCAGGCCCCCGTCCCTGGCCACCTGCACGTCGCCCAAATGCAGGCTCACCCGGCTGACGTCGAGGTCGGGAATGCCGGCGTAGCCGATCGCGCACAGCAGTCGCCCCAGATTTGGATCGGAGGCGAAGAACGCAGTCTTCACCAGCGGTGAATGCGCAATGGCGAACGCGACCTTGCTGCATTCCTGCGCGCTCTTGCCGCCCTCCACCTGCACGGTAATGAATTTGGTCGCGCCTTCACCATCGCGAATGATCGCCTGGGCCAGCCAGATTGCGACTTCGATGACAACTTCGGCGAGCGCCGCAAAGTCCGGATGATGCTCGTCGGTGATCGCCGCCGTGCCCGCCGCGCCGCTCGCGATAAGCACGAAGGAATCGTTGGTCGAGGTGTCGCCGTCCACCGTTATGCGGTTGAACGAACGAGCGGTAGCCAGCGCAAGCATTTTCCGCAGTGCCGACTGGCTCACCGCCGCATCGGTTGCCACGAAACTCAGCATGGTCGCCATATCCGGGTGCATCATTCCCGCGCCCTTCGCCATTCCCGTCACGGTCACGGGTTTGCCGCCCAGACTCAGCCGGCGCGAGCAGGCCTTGGGCACGGTGTCGGTGGTCATGATCGCTTCGGCCGCGCGCGCCCAGTTGTCCTCGCGACAATCCGCGATGGCGCGCGGCAGCGCCGCAACGATGCGCTCCACCGGCAGGGGCTCCATGATCACGCCGGTAGAGAACGGCAGTATCTGCGAACTGTCGCAGCCCAGCGCAGCGGCAAGTTCGGCGCAGCTGCGGCGTGCGCGCGCCAAACCGTCATCGCCGGTGCCGGCATTGGCGTTGCCGGTGTTCACCAGCAGCGCCCGCAGCGGCTGCGCGAGCGCCAGGTTTTCCTTGCACAGGATCACGGGTGCTGCGCAAAAACGGTTCTGCGTGAATACGCCCGCGACATTCGTGCCTTCGGCCAGCCGCACGACCAGCAGATCCTTGCGTTCAGCCTTGCGCACTCCTGCCTCGGCAACGCCCAGGGCGACGCCACTTACCGCCAGCAGATCTTCGGGGTTCGGCGGAGCCAAATTCACAGGCATGGCTGCATCTGCCCTTAGAAACGGGTGCAAAACGAGTTAGAAAGACCTTGCGCGGACGATAAATCCGTCCGCGCGGATCGTCGATCACATGCGGATGATGAAACTATCCGCATGTGATCGACGATCTTGCTTGAAACCCAACGCCTTCCCTGCTTTTACCCATAACCGTGATTTCTGTTCGGATGTTTTGTATCCGTACAGAAATCACGGTTGGCGCGCGTAGCGCGCAAGATTTCGCCAAATACTGCGCAAACGACAAACTTGTCTTTCTCATCTTAGACCGGGCTCTAAGTCAATTTTCCGTGGCATTGCTTGTATTTCTTGCCTGAGCCGCAGGGACAGGGTTCGTTGCGGCCTATCTTGCCCATCTCGCGTACGAACGGTCGCTCCTTGGTCTTCTCCTCCGCCGTATCCGTCGCCACCGGCTCGTCATAGCCGGCGTGCCGGTATTGGACGTTTTCGACCGCCGGCGCCGTTTCGGCGGCCGCTTCGGTCAGCTCGGTTTCCGAATTTACCTGCACCGCGGTCAAGGTCTTGGTCACTTCAAGTTTGACGCTTTCGAGCATGCTCGCAAAGAGCTCGAACGCCTCGCGCTTGTACTCCTGCTTCGGGTTCTTCTGCGCGTAGCCGCGTAGGTGTATCCCCTGGCGCAGGTGATCGAGCGCGGCCAGATGCTCGCGCCAATGCTGGTCCAGGCTGTTGAGCATGACCCAGCGTTCATATTGATGCAGCGCTTCCGGGGGCGCAGGCGAGAATTTTTCCTGGTACAAGCGGTCCGCTGCAGCCACCGATTTTTCGAGCAGCGCCTGATCATCGAGGTTGGCGTCCTCGTCCAGCCAAGATTTGACCGGAATCGCAAACTGCAATTCTGCCGCGAAAGCTTTCTCCAGGCCGGGCACATCCCACTGCTCCTCCACGCTTTCCGGCGGAATGTGGGCGCGGAAAATATCGGCCACCACACCCTGGCGCAGCGAAGTGATGGTTTCGCTGACGTCGGCGCTGTCCATCAGCTCGTTTCTCTGTTCGTAGATGACCTTGCGCTGGTCG
>JAENXP010000193.1 GCA_016649475.1 Burkholderiales bacterium
CACAGGAGAGAAAGGGAAATCCGCAGGGGAGGTCATCTTCGCCGCACTTAAGGCTGAAGCGGCCAAGCTTTTCCTCGCAGGATTGCTGCTTTGGCTCGTTTTGGCGTTATATCAAGAAGTCGTCGTGGCCGGGCTGTTGGGATCGTTTGTCGTTTCGATCCTTATTTTCAGTATGGCGTTGTTTGCCGGCGACAGGACTTAGCGCGCTTTTGGATATGGACAAATCAGGCTAGACAGAATGGCTGCCGAGCAAGAACTCAACGCAACAAGCTACATCCAGCACCACCTGGGCTTCAATGCGCAGTCGGTGGGGGATCATCCGTTCTGGACTTTGTATGTAGATTCGCTGGTAACGGGCGCGGTCCTCGGCATCGTTGCCACCGCTCTGATGTGGTGGGTAGTGCGCGGCGCGACGTCGGGTGTGCCGAACAAGCGCCAGGCCTTCGTCGAACTCCTGTTCGGTTTCGTCGACGACCAGGTAAAGGGCATATTCCACGGCAAGCGCGATTTCATTGCGCCAACCGCACTCACCGTGTTTGTCTGGGTGCTGCTGATGAACGCGATGGACTTCCTGCCGGCCGACATCATGGCTTGGATTCTGACGCATGTGTTCCACCAGAACGAATTCAGAATTGTGCCGACCGCTGACGTCAACACTACCTTCGCCCTGTCGCTGTCGGTGTTGCTGCTGACGATTTATTTCTCCATCGCGATCAAAGGTCTGTTCGGCTGGATCCACGAACTGACTTGCGCGCCTTTCGGCGGGCATCCCGTCCTGTGGCCGTTCAATTTCCTGTTTAACCTGGTCGAATACGTGTCCAAGCCGCTGTCGCACTCGCTGCGGCTTTACGGCAATATGTATGCGGGAGAAATTATCTTCCTGCTGCTTTGGCTGTGGGCCGCCAATAGTTCCTGGGGCGCGGACTACTTTGCCGGCATGATCAGCTCCATCGTGCTCGGCGTCGGCTGGTCGATATTCCACATCCTGATCGTGGTGCTGCAGGCATACATATTCATGATGCTCACCATCGTGTATATCTCGATGGCGCATGAGAGCCATTAAGAAAACCATTAAATTTCCCATTAACCCCCGCTAACACTTCACTTCGTTCAAGAGAGGACACTACGATGGATAAAATTCAAGCCTTGGCCATGATTCAGGCCTATACCGGCATCGGCATCGGCCTGATGGTCGGACTGGGTGCCATGGGCGCCTGCATCGGCGTGGCCCTGATGTGCAGCCGCTTCCTCGAGGGTGCAGCGCGCCAGCCCGAGCTGATTCCGCAACTGCAGGCCAAAGTGTTTCTGCTGCTCGGCCTGATCGACGCCTCGTTCATTATCGGCGTCGGCATTGCGATGTTGTTCGCGTTCGGTAACCCGCTGCTCGCCGTCGTCGTCGCCAGTTAACTTGATCGCACCGCTGGTCCTGTCGCACTGGACCAGTGCCCGCCAGGGAATTCGAACATGAATATCAACGTAACACTGATCGCACAGGCGATTTCGTTCGCGCTTTTCATTCTGTTTACGGTCAAATTCGTTTGGCCGCCGCTGATGAAAGCGATCGAAGAGCGGCAAAAGCAGATTGCAGACGGCTTGGCCGCAGGGGAACAAGGCAAGCAACAATTGGAAACCTCTGGCAAGCTCGCTGCCGACGAGGTCGCCAAGGCGCGGGGGCGCGCCGCCGAGATCATCGCCCAGGCCGAAAAGCGCGGGCTGCAGATGATAGAGGAGGCCAAGAACTCGGCCAAGGCAGAGGGCGATCGACTCGTCGCCGGCGCCAAGTCCGAGATCCAGCAGGAAGTATCGAGCGCCAAGGAAGCCTTGCGCGAGCAGGTGGCTGCCCTGGTGGTCAGTGGCGCCGAAAAAATCCTGCAGCGTGAAGTCAACGCCCAGGCGCACGCCGAATTGCTCAACCAGCTGAAACGGGAGTTGTAAGACCTTATGGCCGAGAACGCTACTCTCGCGCGGCCCTACGCCGAAGCGGTATTCCGCCTCGCCGACGCCAGCGATGCGCTCGGCCCCTGGTCGGTCACGATGCGTGTCCTGGCGCAGGTGGTTGCGCATCCGGACATGCAGGAATGCCTGGCCAAGTATGACCTGACCGGCCCCCAGTTGCAGGAATTGTTCCTGTCGCTGTGCCCGGGCGAATTGTCGGCGGAAGCAAAAAATTTCGTCGGTCTCTTGATTGAATACGACCGCTTGCCGCTGCTGCCCGAAATTTTCGGCCAATTTGAAACACTCAAGAACGAGCGCGAAGGTGTGGTCGATGCCCGGATCACCACTGCGTTTGCTCTGGAGGCTGAACAGCTCTCGAGCCTGGTGGCCGATCTGGAAAAACGCTTCAAACGCAAAATCAATCCGCAGGTGAACATTGACAGCGATCTCATCGGCGGGGTGCGCGTGGTGATCGGCGATGAAGTCATCGACGGCTCGGTGCGCGGCAAGCTGAACGCGATGGCCGCCGGTTTGCTCGCGAGCTAGTCCGCAGCGGGAAAAACTTATGGTTCAGGAGATAGCATGCAACAGTTGAATCCTTCCGAGATCAGCGAGCTGATCAAGAGCAAGATCCAGAATCTTGCCCTGTCCGCGGACGTTCGCACCCAGGGTACGGTAGTGTCGGTGACCGACGGCATCTGCCGCATCCACGGTCTCTCGGACGTGATGGCGGGCGAGATGCTGGAATTCCCCAAGAACACTTTCGGCCTCGCGCTCAACCTCGAGCGCGACTCGGTCGGAGCGGTGGTGCTGGGGCCCTACGAGCACATCTCCGAAGGCGACACAGTCAAGTGCACCGGTCGCATTCTGGACGTGCCGGTCGGCCCGGAACTCATCGGCCGCGTGGTCAACTCCCTAGGCCAGCCGATCGACGGCAAGGGCCCGATCAATGCCAAGATGACCGACGTGATCGAGAAAGTGGCGCCGGGCGTGATCGAGCGCATATCGGTAGCGCAGCCGGTGCAAACCGGCCTGAAAGCTATCGACTCCATGGTGCCGATCGGCCGCGGCCAGCGCGAGCTGATCATCGGTGACCGCCAGACCGGCAAGACCGCGGTGGCGATCGACACCATCATCAACCAGAAGGGCAAAGACCTGATCTGCGTCTACGTCGCGATCGGGCAGAAAGCCTCCTCCGTGGTTAACGTCGTGCGCAGGCTGGAAGAGCACGGCGCCATGGCCTACACCATCGTGGTTGCGGCCACCGCGTCCGAGTCCGCGGCGATGCAATACATTGCGCCCTACTCCGGCTGCACCATGGGCGAATACTTTCGCGACCGCGGCCAGGACGCGCTGATCATTTACGACGACCTGACCAAGCAGGCCTGGGCCTACCGCCAAGTGTCGCTGCTGTTGCGCCGGCCGCCGGGCCGCGAAGCCTATCCCGGCGACGTGTTCTATCTGCACTCGCGCCTGCTCGAGCGCGCCGCGCGCGTGAACGCGGAATACGTGGAAAAATTCACCAAGGGCGAGGTCAAGGGCAAGACCGGCTCGCTCACGGCGCTGCCAGTGATCGAGACCCAGGCGGGGGACGTCACCGCCTTCGTGCCTACCAACGTGATTTCGATTACCGACGGGCAAATATTCCTGGAGACCGACCTGTTCAACGCGGGGATCCGACCCGCCATCAACGCCGGTATCTCGGTATCGCGCGTTGGCGGAGCGGCGCAGACCAAGGTGATCAAGAAACTGGGCGGCGGCGTGCGCCTGTCTTTGGCGCAATATCGCGAACTCGCTGCCTTCGCCCAATTCGCCTCGGACCTCGACGAAGCCACGCGCAAGCAGCTCGAGCGCGGCCGGATGGTCACGGAATTGATGAAGCAGCCGCAGTACGAGCCACAGCAGGTGTGGGAAATGGCGCTGACGCTGTTCGCCGTCAACAACAGCTACTTCGACGACATCAAGGTTGACAAGGCGCTCGCGGCCGAGCGCGCGTTGCGCGCCTACGTCAAGGACAAGTACGCTGCGACGGTCGAGCGCATCGAGAGTACAAAGGACCTCTCCAAGGAAGACGAAGCCACACTGCATGAGGCGGTCAAGGACTTCAAGAAGAACGGCACCTACTGACCGATCTGTACCGCGGGGCGGCAATCCTTTGCCGCCAGCGGATTGACGAAGCGAGAGACAGGCAATGGCGGGTTCAAGGGAAATCAAGAACAAGATCAGGAGCGTGCAAAACACGCGCAAGATCACCAAGGCGATGGAAATGGTCGCCGCCTCCAAGATGCGCAAGGCGCAGGAGCGCACGCGCGCGGCTCGTCCCTACGCCGAGAAAATTCGCAATGTCGCGGCCCACCTCTCCCACGCCAATCCGGAGTACCGCCATCCCTATCTGGTGACGCGCGACAGCACCAAGAAAATCGGCATTATTGTGGTCACCGCCGACAAGGGCTTGTGCGGCGGTCTGAACACCAACGTCCTCCGTATGGCACTGTCGAAAATGCGCGAGTGGGAAGCGCAGGGCGAAAGCTTTGAAGTATGCTGCATCGGCAATAAGAGTCTGGGCTTCATGCAGCGCCTGGGCGCCAACGTTGTGTCGCACGTGGTCGGCCTTGGCGACAAGCCGCACATGGAACGGCTGATCGGGGCGCTGAAAATTATGCTCGACGGCTATATCGAGGACCGTTTCGACCGGCTGGAGATTTTCTATACCAAATTCGTTAACACCATGAAGCAGGAGCCGGTGATGGAACAACTCCTGCCGCTGTCGGGCGAGAGGCTGGGTTCGCCCGAAGGTTCCTGGGACTACATTTACGAGCCCGATGCCAAGACTGTCCTCGACCAGACCCTTACCCGCTACATCGAAGCGCTGATCTACCAGTCGGTGACCGAGAACATGGCTTCCGAACAGAGCGCGCGCATGGTGGCGATGAAGGCGGCGAGCGATAACGCGGGCAGCGTCATCGACGAGTTGACTCTGATTTATAACAAGTCCCGCCAGGCGGCGATTACCAAGGAATTGTCAGAGATCGTCGCAGGCGCCGCGGCGGTATAGGTTTGGTTTTCCCCAGGATCCCCGATTTGGTACGGATGATGAACCCATCCGTACCAAATCGGGGATCAAAACGGCCTCTGGGCTGAGTTAGCGGCTCTAATGACAACGGTGGTTGCGCAACGGTCGTTATGAATCGTGAAAACATTTTGAGAAGCAGGGCAGCATTCCGATGCCGCCGTTACAGTAAACCGAAACTGAACTTGATTTTCTAGGAAAAGACGATGAGCCAAGAAGGAACTATCGTACAGTGCATCGGCGCCGTGGTGGACGTGGAATTCGCGCGCGACCAGATGCCGCATATTTATGACGCGCTGAAAATGGACGAGATCGGGCTCACGCTCGAAGTCGAGCAGCAGCTCGGCGACGGCATCGTGCGTACCATCGCCTTGGGATCAAGCGACGGTCTGCGCCGCGGCATGAAAGTGGTCAACACCAATGCACCGATCTCGGTGCCGGTGGGGCCGCAAACCCTGGGCCGCATCATGGACGTACTTGGCCGCCCTATCGACGAAATGGGCCCGATCGGCGCCGAGAAAGTCGCCTCGATCCATCGCATGGCGCCCAAGTACGACGAACTCTCGCCCAGCCAGGAGCTGCTCGAGACCGGCATCAAGGTGATCGACCTGGTATGCCCCTTTGCCAAGGGCGGCAAGGTCGGCCTGTTCGGCGGCGCCGGCGTGGGCAAGACCGTGAACATGATGGAG
>JAENXP010000441.1 GCA_016649475.1 Burkholderiales bacterium
ATTCCCCCGAGGACCGCGCCTGGACGACCTCAGCCCGATTGCGCATCGCAATTTCGGCTTCGCGCTGACGGGCCTTTGAATCCTTGTTCGAGATAAAGAAAGACATTTTGCTACTCCCTACCCAATACACAAATGAAAATATCGACACGTTTGTGCCAGCGCTAGCTAATCAACTGGGCCTGCTAACCCCCCTAGTCGGGTTAGCCCACCCGAAATTCGTTGGCTCAGGGACCGATATGCAACTGGCGTGCCAAAAGCCACTGATTGGAAATGGTTATAGATTTGGATCCAGGCGGTGAATCATGGAAAATGTGGAAAATGTCACAGAAATCAAACTGCTCGCGAAATAAGCGCGGTTTTCATCTAATGCCATCAACTTGGCTTGCTCATTTCGCATGGCCCTGGTGGTGGGAGCACCCTGGCTGGGTAAGTCGGGGCATCTCCCCCTCTTTTTTCCACAAAAATGGGGAAACAGGCACTGCCGATCACTTGCAGAGCCGGGGGCACTCGGATCTGGAAGTCGTGGATATCCGTTCGAAGTCGACGTGTACGAAAGCGCGCCGTCAACGGGAAACATCGGCAAAAAGGGGAAGTTATGCCCGGCAAGGCATTGAACAAATGACAAAAGCGGGAACGGCGGGCGGCACAGGCGCGAGACTTTGCGCGCCAAAACAGACCGTGCAATTCAACAGCGGAAGGACCCGCTTCGCCGGGGTAGCCGCGCAATACGGCGGACCATTGCCCGGCACCAACCAAGCGGCCGCTTGGCACTACCAACCGAATACTGATGGCGTCGACTTGGGTACCGTATACAACAACTGTATGCAACTTGCCTGGACTGCCTGCTCCGAGCCCAGGCAAGCAATCTATCGAAGCATACGCGGCGCTGCAGATTCCTTACTTCGCCTCGCCCCGCAGCCCCAGTTCCATGCGCCGGGTCATGCGCGCAATCGGCTTTTGCAGGTCGCCCCTGGCGATCACACCGGTAATCTGCCCCAGCATGCGCACGAAACAATAATGGTGGCGCGTGAGTACCCCGATGACCTCCGACAGCATGGCGTCGCCGCTGACGACCTGGTCCCTGGCGAACGAGCGGACGATGACCTCGTCGTCATCCGTCACCCGCGCAACCCGCTCGGCGACCGCTTTGAGGTGTACCTGATAAGGCTGATTGGTGTATTTGCGCAGGTGGTTGATGCGGGTACGGACTTCGGTCGCGTAGCGCTCGGCCCGTATTGTCAGGTCGCTCATAGGTCGGAATTGTGGGCAAGGTCTTGCTTAATAGTGTGGCACCGACACCGACGAGACGTGATGCTGCGCATTGCCGGCGATCGGACTGTTCACAAATTGATGATTTCCATCCTGTGGTCGCCCGCCGGATCGTCGGCGGGATAGCGTTGGGTCAGGACGGCAAAGTCGCCCGGCAGTTGCTGGCGCCGCACCCAGTCTTTCACATAGGCATTCCATGAAGACGGCGGCGCGGGTTCATGCACCGGCGTCACGCCGTAGGAGAACCACAGGTCCTGGCAGGTTTTCGCGCGCGAACTGATCGCGATCATCTGCACCGGCAGATGCAGCGCCGCAAGCCGCCGGGCGGTGGCGCCGCTTGCAGAAGGCACGAACAGCGCCGCGGGCCGGAGGTATCCGAGGCTGGCCTCGATGCTCACCGCGACCAGGTGCTGCGGGCGCACACGGCCGGTTAGGTCGATCCCCGCGTACATTTCCTGCACCGAAACGTGGCGCCGGGTCGGCTCCACCGCCGCCGCGATCCGCGCCAGCATGGCGACCGATACGACCGGATATGCGCCCATGGCGGACTCGCCGGAAAGCATCACCGCATCGGTGCCGTCGAGGATGGCATTGGCGACGTCGGTCGCCTCGGCGCGCGTCGGCAACCGGTAGCTGGTCATGGACTCGAGCATCTGCGTGGCGGTGATCACCGGTTTCGCATGCTGGTTGGCGCGGCGCATGATGTCCTTCTGCACCACCGCTATGCGCTCGATGGGAATTTCGACGCCGAGATCCCCGCGCGCGATCATGATGCCGTCGGCGGCCTCGAAAATTTCATCGAGCCGGTCCAGAGCGCGGGCGCGTTCGATTTTCGCGATGATGAAAGGGTCGTACCCCAATGCGCGCGCGGCCTCGCGCACCGCCTTCACGTCGGCGGCGCCTTCGACGAAGGACTGGCTCACCGCATCCACGCCGTGTTCGAGGGCGAATTTCAGACACTCGCGGTCGCGTTCGGTGAACGCGCCTATGCCGAGGTCTATGCCCGGCAGGTTGAGTCCCTTGCGCGAGCGCAACTCACCGCCCACCTTGACCACGCAAATCACCTCGGCGCCGCTCGCCTGCTGAACTTCGAGCTGGATGTAGCCGTCGTTGAGCGACAGCGTGTCGCCGCGCTTCACCACCTTCGGCAGTCCCGCGAAGCTGATGGAAACGCGTTCCTGGGTGCCCACGATGTCTTCTGTCGTCAGCGTGAACGGGGCGCCCGGCTTCAGATCGATTTTCTCCACGCCCAGATTGCCGACGCGCATCTTCGGGCCGGACAAGTCCGCCATGATGGCGACGCTGCGGCCCGCCGACTTCGCGGCGGCGCGAAGGTTGTCGATAATCTCGCGGTGCGCGGCGAATTCGCCGTGCGAAAAGTTCAAGCGCGCGACGTTCATGCCCGCGCGTATCATCTGCTCCAGCACCGTGCGCGAACTCGAAGCCGGTCCGATGGTCGCTACGATTTTTGTCTTGTGGTTCGGCGGGTTCATCGTGTCCTGTCTCCCCGGTGCAAGGGTGGTCTTCAGCGCAAGCCGCGCCGGATCACCCCGGCGCCGAACCCTCGGGCGCTTCTTCGATCCACGCCAGAACCAGCCTGTACGAGAGCACCAGCACCACGGATCCGACGAACAGACCGATGATGCCCCAGCTGATGAATCCGCCGATCGCTCCGACAAAAATCACCGCCATGGGCACCTGGACCCCGCGTCCGAGCAGGATGGGCTTGAGGATATTGTCGATGACCATGACACCGATACTCCAGATCAGGAAGATCACCGCGGTAGCGGTGCCTGCCGTGGAGAACACGTATATCACCGCGGGCAGCACTATCGGTATCACGCCGATCTGAACGGTACTCAGGATCAGGCACAGCAAGGCCCAGAGCCCGGCGCCGGGGATTCCGACGGCCAGGAAGCCGATCCCGGCGAGCAGCGACTGGATCAGCGCAACCCCGAGTATCCCGGTGGTGACGCTGCGCACCGTCGCCTCCGCCAGCTTGGCGAACTCCGCCCCTCTGTCGCCGGATAATCGCCTGGCAAACAATTGGACGGCTTTGCCACTGCC
>JAENXP010000401.1 GCA_016649475.1 Burkholderiales bacterium
CCGTGGCGCGGGCGCTGTAGACCAGGCGCCCCCAGGTGTCCATCGCGGCGCCCGACCCCGTCAGGACCACCGCGTCGGGCCCGAGCGCGCGCAGCGCGCGTCCCAGGCGTGCAGGATCGACCTCGACCGACAGGCACAGCGCCGGATTGGACGCCATCACGTTGCCCTTGCACCAGCGAAACCCGCAGGCGTCCAGCGCCTCGTTCACCTCCCGCGCAAAGGGCAGCAGCCGGGCGCGGACTTCGTCGGGCGCGGCCCCGTCGTGCGCCGCAAAAATGATGCCGTTATCCTGGTCCGTGCTGAAGGTCTGCTCAAAGCGGCCTTCGCTGCCGAAGCCCAGCCAGCACCAGCTGATCTTTTCCCACTGGTGCCGCTTGCGCACGACTTCGATCACGCGCTGGCACAGCCTGTCGTTGAGCACGGTGACGTACAAGGTGAGCTGCTCGGCGGCGACCCCCTGTTCCACCAGCAAACGGGTAAGTTTGCGGATTTCAGCGGCAATGTTTTCCAGGATATGGACGTCGCCGGCAAGCCGGATTTCCGTAGTGAGTTCGCCCAGGCCGAGCCGCTGCAGCGAAAACAGATCGCGTTCGGACACGACGCCGATTAGCCTTTCGTCGTCTGTCACCAGCACATGGCGGATGTGGTTGCCGATCATGGCGAGCGCCGCCTCGTAGGCGAACGCGTGCGCGGGTAGCGCAATCGGCTCGCGCGTCATGAGCCTGGAGACGGCGCCCTCTTCCTCGCCGCGCGCGACGGCCCCCACCAGGTCGCGCTCGCTGAAGATTCCCACGGGCCTGGAATCGGCATCGACGACCACCACCGATCCGACACCGCGCTCGTTCATGACAGCGACCGCCGCGCGCACGCTCTGGTCCTCGCGGCAGACTATGGGCTCGTTGCGGATCAGCGCACGCAGCGGCAGCGCCAGTGTTTGCTGCTCGCCCGCGAGCCGGTGTTCGAGTTCAACTTTTTTTGCCGACATCCCGGTCCCCGTTTCGTTTTCAGTATTTCAGGCGCGCGTGGTAGGTTTCGCGCGACGCGTCGAGCGCCTGCCCCAGTGTCGCAATGCCGTGCTCCGCGAGCAGAGGCAGCAGCTTGAGGAAGATTTCCCCGGTCACCAGCGCGTCGCCCAAAGCGGTATGCCTGCCGATCACACCGATGCCGAGCCGTTCCGCCACTGCTTCCAGACTATGGCCTTCCTGGCTGGGATGCACGATGACCGACAGCAGCAGCGTATCGAGCACCGGCTGTGCGAAGCGAACGCCGGTGGCCGCCTCCTTCAGTTCGAGAAAGCGCATGTCGAAAGCGGCATTGTGCGCGACCAGCACCGTGTCCTCGCAGAAGTGATGGAATTGCGGCAGCACCTCGCCTATGGCCGGCTGGCCCGCCAGCGTCTGCTCCTCGATTCCATGGATGCGCGTGGACGCCTTGCTGACTGGCCGCCGCGGATCGACGAGCTGCTCGAACACCTCGCGTTTGAGCAGCCGGCCGTTGACCACGCGCACCGCGCCGATGCTGATGATCTCGTCGCCTGCCGAGGGCTCGAGCCCGGTGGTCTCGGTGTCGAAAACCGTATAGTGGAGATCGGCCAGCTTGCGCTCGGCAAAACCCGGCGCGGTATCCGCATAGCGAAAAAGATCGAAGTCGTAGTATTCGGGCCGGCCATCCGCGGCGGGACGGCGCCGCGGCATCTCGGCAGTCGGCGCACCCAGCGGCAGCAGCATCCTGAACCAGGCCGTATGCGAGGTCTTGTGAGACTGCACCCAGATTTCGCCGCCGTGGCGCGCGAGCACGTCCCTCAGCGAGAGGGGCGTTTGCTGCGAGCCGATCTGCATCGGCTCGGTTTCCCACAGCGAAAGCGCTTCGCTGCCCACGATCGCCCCGCTCCATACCAGATCGAGCTCGGCAAAGCGGCCGTTTTGCGCCGCGCGCAGGCCGATCGAACGCACGCCGTAATCCTCGCGCAGGTGCCCGGCAAGATACGCGAGCGCTTCGACCAGGGCGAAACTGTCGACCTTGATCCAGATGCCATCGGGCGCCTGTTCCATCGAGCACGGCAGCCCGAGTACGGTCTCGATCCGCCGTCGCGCCACACTGAGCAGGTCTGCGGCGCGCATGTCCTCCAGCGCCAGGCCGGCCTTGAGCGCATCGGCGTACTCCGCCAGGGCCTCGTTGATCATGGCGGAAACCTGGCGCGATTCGGCGGCGACGATTTCGGTAAATTGCGCGCGGCGCGCCTCGTTCATTTCCGGGAACGACGCCAGGTTTTCCGCCGCCGCGCGCAGATTCGCCACGGGAGCGCGCACGCCGGCAGCGAATGCCTGCAACAGAGATCGCCGCTGCGCTTCCCGGTCCATCATCTCGGTAACGTCCTCGAGCGTGAGCACCATCCCCGCGATGCGCCCGCCGGCCGACAGAAACGGGGCCATCTGCACCTTGATCAGGGCACCTGTAACCGCGTTGGTGATGAACCGGCTGGCCGGAAACTCGACGCCCTGATCCAGGCCGGACTGGAGTTTGTCGAGTGCATGCGACACCTGGTCCCGGTCCAGCAGCGCGAATACCGAACGACCCAGGCCGACCAGCCCCTGGCGCGTGCCCGGCGCCTGCACGGCGGCGCCGAACAGGGCCTTGGCTTTTTCGTTGTACAGCAGAATGCGCCCTTCGGCGTTGCACAGGAGCACGCCTTCGGAAAGTTCCGACATCAGCGCCGCGAGCCGGTTGCGCTCTTCTTCCAACCGTGAATTTGCGGCCCCGGCGCGCGTTTCCAGGTCGATCTGCAGCCGGTGATAGGCTTCGGCCAGCCGGTTGATGGTGGCGGCGAGATCGGCGAGTTCGGGCCCGCCGCGCGCACGCACGCGATGTTCCGCGTTGGCCGCGAACACGATGCGCGTCTGCTCCGCCAGCGCGCGCACCGGCGTCACGTAATTCCTGAACAGCCAGCCGAGCACGCCGGCGCAAGCCAGCAGCAGCAGCGCCGCGACCAGGCCCAGCACCTGCTCGCGTTCAACGATCATGCGCAGCAACAGCCGGTATTCGTCCTCGGGCAGTCCGGCAGCAATGATGACGCCGCCGGCGGCCACCGCGGCCACGATGCCGGCAAAAAAAACAGCAAGCCAGAGTGAAAACTTCAACCTGAGGTTCATGTCCCGCCTGGTTTTGCCGCCGATGCCAGCAATTCGTCTATCTTGGCGACCAGATCCTTGTTGGAGAAGGGCTTGGTGACGTAGGAGTCGGCGCCCAGGGACAATCCCTTGTTCACCTCCGCCTCCCGCCCCTTGGCCGAGAGCATGATGATCTTGATGTGCTGCCAGTCGGCGCGCTCGCGCATGCGCTGACACACCTCGTAGCCGCTTTTCAGGGACATCATCACGTCGAGCAGCACCAGGTCTGGAACATGCTGCTCGACCTGCTTCAGCGCCTCTACCCCGTCCTGCGCCAGCAGCACCTGGTAACCGCTGCGCTGCAGCAGGAATTCGAGCGCGGTCACGATGTTCTGCTCGTCGTCGACAATCAGGATTTTCTTGCTCATTTGTCTCCTCCTTGCACTGGCGCCGGTGTCTCAGCGATCGGCAGCGTGAAGTAAAAACACGCGCCCTCCCCGGAGCGGCTCTGCG
>JAENXP010000083.1 GCA_016649475.1 Burkholderiales bacterium
GGCCTGGAGATGGTCGCCATCAGCGTCGAAGCGCCTGATGAACTCGACCGGGTCATGCGCACGATGAAAGGCTACAGCTTTCCGGCGGCCATTGCCGCCAATGCCGAGACCAAGGGCTACGGACAATTGTGGCGGCTGCCGGTCACGTTCGTGATCGACCGGCGCGGCGTGCTGCGATTCGATGGCCTCAAGTTCGCGAAGGCGATGGATCTGCCCACCCTGGAGAAGATCGTCACCCCCTTGCTGCGTGAGTCTGCGAACGCAAAGCTTGCCGCGTCCGATCAGGCGTCAAGTCATTGAAATGACTGGCCAGGGCATGAAGGTGTGCGCCCTTCTAATCCCGCGGGACAGCGCCCTGACGCTGCCGCAACTTCAGTGAAACCCGCCCCAAGATCTAAAGCATTCTCCGCCCTTGCGGCTGCCGCATTTTCCCCCTCCGTATTGAACACATCACTTGCCCCGTTTGGGGATGTTGCCCTGATGCGTTCGCCCAAACTCAAGACTAGACTTTATTCACGGCCAGCGAAGTTGACCGCGGTTGACGGTACACGCAGCGGCAAGACGAAAGCAAGGTTCGAACTGCCGGATGCGCAAGCGTCAGATGAAACAGGACATGAAGGAGCAGTGAAACCAATGCGATCCGATGCATGCAAGTCACAACCAGAGGAGCGTACATGATGACGACGTTGATCGAAGGCTACAAGACCCGGTACTCGGAAGTGCAGGACGAGGAAATGTCGATTACCGAATTCCTTTCGCTGTGCAAGAGCGATCCCGATACGTACGCATCCGCTGCCGAGCGCATGCTCGCCGCAATCGGCGAACCGGAAGTTGTCGATACGCGCAACGACCCGCGGCTGTCGCGCATTTTCGGCAACCGCGTCATCAAGCGCTATCCCGCTTTTGAAGAGTTCTACGGCATGGAGGACGCGATCGCACAGATCGTCGCTTTCTTCAAGCACGCCGCACAGGGGCTGGAAGAGCGCAAGCAGATACTCTATCTGCTGGGCCCGGTAGGGGGCGGAAAATCCTCCATCGCCGAGCGCCTGAAGAGCCTGATGGAGTTCAAACCGATATACGCCCTGAAGGGCTCGCCGGTCAACGAGTCGCCGCTCAGCCTGTTCGCGCCCGAGCAGTACGCGGAGGTGCTCGAGTCCGATTACGGCATTCCGCGGCGCTATCTCACCGGCATCATGTCGCCGTGGGCGATCAAGCGCCTGGGGGAATTCGAGGGCGACATTTCACAATTCCGCGTGGTGCGCGTGCAGCCCTCGGTGCTGCGCCAGATCGCGATTTCCAAGACCGAGCCGGGCGACGAGAACAACCAGGATATCTCCACGCTGGTGGGCAAGGTCGACATCCGCATGCTCGATCGCTTCTCGCAGAGCGATCCGGACGCGTACAGCTATACCGGCGGCTTGTGCCTGGCAAACCAGGGACTGCTCGAATTCGTCGAGATGTTCAAGGCGCCGATCAAAATGCTGCACCCGCTGCTGACTGCCACCCAGGAGGGCAACTTCAAGGGCACCGAGGGCTTTTCGGCGATCCCGTTCAACGGCGTGATCCTCGCGCACTCGAACGAATCGGAATGGCAGACGTTCCGCAACAACAGGCACAACGAGGCGTTTCTCGACCGCATCTACATCGTCAAGGTGCCCTACTGCCTGCAGGTGTCCGAAGAGGTCAATATCTACCGCAAGCTGCTGCGCGCGAGTTCGCTGTGCAAGGCGCCGTGCGCCCCGGGGACGCTGGAGATGATGGCGCAGTTCTCGATCCTGTCGCGCCTGAAGGAACCGGAGAATTCGAGCATCTTCTCGAAGATGCGCGTCTATGACGGCGAGAGCCTGAAGGACACCGACCCGAAAGCCAAGTCGATGCAGGAGTACCGCGATTACGGCGGCACCGACGAAGGCATGAACGGGATATCCACGCGCTTTGCCTACAAGATCCTGTCCGCCGTATTCAATTACGACCAGACCGAGGTCGCCGCCAATCCGGTGCACCTGATGTACGTGCTGGAGCAGAAGATCACGCGCGAGGACCTGCCCGAGGAAATGTCGCGCCGCTATCTCGAATTCATCAAGGGACATCTGGCGCCGCGCTACGCCGAATTCATCGGCAAGGAAATCCAGACCGCCTACCTCGAGTCGTATTCGGAGTACGGCCAGAACATATTCGATCGCTACGTTACCTACGCCGATTGCTGGATCCAGGACGAAGAGTTCCGCGATCCGGATACGGGCGAGATTTTCAGCCGGTCGGCGCTCAATAACGAGCTGGAGAAAATCGAGAAGCCCGCCGGAATCGCGAATCCGAAAGACTTCCGCAATGAGATCGTCAACTTCGTGCTGCGCGCGCGCGCCAATCACGGCGGGAAGAATCCGGCCTGGAACAGCTACGAGAAGCTGCGCGAGGTGATCGAGAAGAAGATGTTCTCGAACACCGAGGACCTGCTGCCGGTCATTTCCTTCAACGCCAAGGCATCGGCCGACGACAGGAAGAAGCACCAGAACTTCGTCGATCGCATGGTCGGCAAGGGCTACACCGAGAAGCAGGTGCGGCTGTTGTCCGAATGGTATCTGCGAGTGCGCAAGTCGGCGTGATTTGAAACGAATCGCCATTCCAAGAGGTCAGGCACCATGCAGCTTATCGATCGCAGGTTGAACGGGAACAACAAGAGCGCAGTGAATCGCGAGCGCTTTTTGCGGCGCTACAAGGAGCATATCCGGGGCGCGGTGAAAGGCATGATCGCGGAGCGCTCGATCGCCGACATGGAGAAGGGCGGTGAGGTGACCGTGCCGGCAAAGGACCTGGCCGAGCCCAGTTTCCGCCACGACAAGGGCGGGGACCGGGAAACGGTGTTTCCGGGAAATCACGAGTTCGTCAAAGGCGACAAAATCGCGCGTCCCAACGGCGGCGGCGGTGGCGGCGGCGGCGGAGAACCGGGTTCGGGCGAGAGCGTGGACGAATTCACCTTTACGCTCTCGCGCGAGGAGTTTCTCGGCATCTTTTTCGACGACCTGGAACTGCCGCATCTGTTGAAGACGCACCTGGGTGCCGTGGAAAAGAGCAAACCCAAGTGCGCAGGCTACGTGAAGGAAGGCGCACCCTGCAATATGTGCGTGACGCGCACGCTCAAGACCGCTCTGGGCAGGCGCATCGCGCTGGGCGCGCCGGCGAGCGAATGCCTGAAGCTGGCGCGCGAAAATCTTGCGCGTGCATTGCAGGACGGCGATTCTCCCGAGTCGGTCGAGGCGCTGGAGCGCGAGATCGTCGAAATGGAGGCGCGGATCAAGCGCGTGCCGTTTCTGGACGAGATCGACTTGCGCTACCGCAACAAAGTTCCGGTGCCGCAACCGGTGGCGCGCGCGGTAATGTTCTGTCTGATGGACGTCTCGGCGTCGATGGACGAGGACAAGAAGGATCTGGCGAAGCGCTTTTTCACCCTGCTCTACCTGTTTCTCTCGCGCAAATACGAGCAGGTCGAACTCGTTTTCATCCGCCATACCGAGGACGCCGAAGAGGTGGACGAGCAGACCTTCTTCTACGACACCAAGAGCGGGGGCACCGTGGTGTATTCCGCGCTCGAACTGATGCACCAGATCTGCGTCGCGCGCTATCCGGCATCGGGCTGGAATATCTACGCGGCGCAGGCTTCCGATGGCGATGCTTTCGGCGCGGACGTCGGGAAGAGCGGGCGCTTTCTGCGCGAGCAGCTGCTGCCTCTGGCGCGCTATTTCGCCTACATAGAAATCCCGGACGAGGGCACCATGCAGAACAGCAGCCTGTGGACCGAATACGAACAGCTGGCGCAGGACAGAAACGCCAATTTCGCCATGGGCAGCGTCAGCGCGCGCGACGAAATCTATCCGGTGTTCCGCGAGCTGTTCAAGAAAGGGGCGACAGCATGAGTCCGATCTCCACCGGCTACGACTGGAGTTTCGATCTGATCGAGCGCTACGACGGCGCCATCGCCAGCGCCGCGGCCGAGTACGGGCTGGACACCTATCCGAACCAGATCGAGATCATCAGCTCCGAGCAGATGCTCGACGCCTACGCTTCCAGCGGCCTGCCCATCGGTTATCCGCACTGGACCTACGGCAAGGAATTCATCCGCAACGAGCAGGCCTATCGCAGCGGCCAGCAGGGCCTCGCCTACGAGATCGTGATCAATTCGGACCCCTGCATCGCCTATCTGATGGAGGAGAATTCCATCATGATGCAGGCGCTGGTGGTGGCGCACGCCTCGTATGGCCACAACTCCTTCTTCAAGGGCAATTACCTGTTCCGGCAATGGACCTGCGCCGACGGCATACTCGACTACCTGGTGTTTGCGCGGCGCTATGTGATGCAGTGCGAAGAACGCCACGGCGCCGCCGCCGTGGAAGAAATGCTCGATTCCTGCCACGCCCTGATGCACCACGGGGTAGACCGCTACAAGCGTCCGGCGCCGCTGTCGCTGCAAGGCGAAGAGGCGCGCGCGACCATGCGCGAGGACGATACGCGGCGCCAATTCAACGATCTGTGGCGTACGCTGCCGCGGACCGGGGAGGCGGCGAGTGCCGGTGCGGCATCCGGGTTTCCGGCCGAGCCCGAAGAGAACATCCTGTATTTCGTGGAGAAGCACTCGCCCAAGCTCAGTCCGTGGCAGCGCGAACTGGTGCGCATCGTGAGGAAGCTGGCGCAGTATTTCTATCCGCAGGGCCAGACCAAGGTGATGAACGAGGGCTGGGCGACGTTCTGGCATTACACGCTGATCAACCGTCTGTACGAGCAGGGTCTGGTCAACGACGGATTCATGATTGAATTCCTGCAAAGCCACACCAACGTAGTCAGCCAGAGAGGCTTCGATGAGCGTGGCTACGGCGGCATAAATCCCTATGCGCTCGGGTTCGCGATGATGCGCGATATCCGGCGCGTGTGCGAAAACCCGACCGCGGAGGACCGCGAGTGGTTTCCGGAACTCGCCGGCACCGACTGGGTGAAGCAGCTCGATTTCGCCATGCGCAACTTCAAGGATGAATCGTTTATCGGGCAGTACCTGAGCCCGAAGTTGATGCGCGAATTCCACCTGTTCGCCGTGGCCGACCATAGCCGCGAAGAGACCATGGAGATCGACAGCATTCACGATGACGAAGGCTACCGCCGGGTGCGCCGCCTGCTGGCGGAGCAGCACAAGCGCGACACCCAGGTACCCGATATCCAGGTGGCGCGTTATGCGCTGGACGGCGACCGTTCGTTGACGCTGCAACACCGGATCTTTCGCGGCCGTCCGATCGTGGAAACCGAGGCGCGGGAAACCCTCAAGCATCTGACGCGGCTGTGGGGGTTCAAGGTGAACCTGGAAGGCGTCGGCGAGGATGGCCGCGTCGAGTACTCCCAGGAGTGCGGGGCGTGAGCGCGTCCGGCCGCGCGGCGGCCGGTTTTCCTGCTGCCGGCAGGCACCCCGCGCGCGAACGCGGTCCACGCTTGGTGAACGAAAAAGGAGCATTGCCATGACGTGGACTACCTGGAGCGAGAAATACGCTACCGGACACGCCGGCATGGATCACGGCCATCGAAGGCTGATGGAGCTGATAAATCAGCTTGCCGAGGCCATGGAGGATAACAAGCCGATGTCGTTCTGCAGCGAACTGCTCGAACGGTTCATCGCGCACACGAGAACACACTTCCTCGCCGAAGAGCAGCTGATGGACCGGATTCGGTACCCGAAGACGAAGGAGCACAAGGCCTTGCACGAGATGCTGGTCAAGGACGTGCTGGCGTTCAAGGAATCATACGATTCGGGCGAGAACGCGCAATTCATCACCCTGCTGGTCATTCTCGACAGCTGGCTGGAACGCGACATTAGTGTGGCGGACAAGGAGCTGGCGGAGTTTGTCGCCGTACCCCATTGAGTGACTGGCGGGTTCGCCTGCCGCCGCAGTCGCGGGCTGTTCGCCGCGGCCGGGGCGATTACCCGCAATTGCGCTGCATGCCTGGCGGTTTGCCTTCTTTTTTCGCGTCCCCATGCCCAATAAGCTGACACAACCCTGAGGAATACACCATGGCTATCCCGTCCGATATTCCGCCGCTGCGTGAGACCGCATCCGGCGCGGCGCAATGCGCGCTCGACGAGGCAGCGAAATGCCTTGGCGAGAAATTGCGTGCAGCCATGGCGCATACTCCGCATGCGTGCCAATTCGAGGCCTGCCGCCGGATCGAGCAGGTGCTCGGCAGGAAGCTGACGCCGCTGTTCGCGCTGGAACTGGTCGAGCTCCTGCTGGTTCAGGGTCGCGAGGGGCACGAGTTGCGCGCTGCCATGGTTGATCTGCTGAGCCTGACGGACGCGCGGCAATCGGCGGAATTGCTGTCGCGCGTTCCGGGCGCAGTGTCTGCCGCAGAGCGCGAGGCCGAGTTTCTTGCGAGCGAGGATCGGGCCAGCGCCCAGAAATTCGCCGTATGCGGCGAATGTCTGGCCCGCATCGCCCCAGCGGGAGGCGAGGGCGAGGTTCTCACGGGTGAAGCGGCCGCAAGCCTGTGGGTACATTGCGCACAATGCCGCTGCGCCATCGGCGCCTTGAATCGCTCCTGAGTTCAGGCGATGCGCCGGCGCGCCGTGTCGCTGGCTACCAGGCGCATCCGGTTCACTATTCTTCCCCGACCTTGATTTTTCAGTAGGCCCCTGGTTCCGCGGGACTGCCTGCCCCCGGCGCTCGTTCCGGACAAGTCGGTTCGCGCGTTCGCCGCCCGGCGCAGGCGGGGCATGCAGAGGGTGTAGACGCTCGGCATCCGGGGCATATTCCCCTGCGCGGCAACTGATGCGCCGTCCTGGTGCCTGCCGCAAGACGATTTCCCTTTCAAAAGCAATGAGCTGCGAATAATGCCTGCGTGGCACGGAAAGTGCATGGCTGTATGCGCACGGAGGCTCGCAGGCGATTGTCCGCGGGGAAACCTCCTTTTCCATATGACCGGCAAATCGACGAGGGGCAAATCATGAGCGCAGACAACGAGTGGGACAAGGTCAGAAAAGAACACAACGATTTCTGGCACCAGTTGAAACGCACGATGCCGCTGTAAGAGCGGCGTTGATTTGGCTTCTTTGTTCAGGCCTGCCAGTCGCAGGCGATGCGACGCGCCATCGGTCGGGCCTTTCGCGCATACCCGCGAGAGCTTCCCGGATCAGGGTTCAAAAAACGTTTCCCTGGCGTGGCGCCCCCCAATCCGGGTCGCCGCAGACGCCTGGGAAGCTGATAATTAAAAAGGATGGACGATGTATTCTAGATTCGAACGGCGCGGCATATTCAAAATTCCGGAAGCATTGAGACTGGGCCATGACGAAATGCGGGCCGAACTGGTCCGGGCGACGTCGATGCCCGGTCCGGTCGGTAAGGCCGCCGGGCGGGTTGCGAGCCTGTGCCTGCCGCATTTCGAGCGCGAAGAGGAAACCGTGTATCCGGTATTCGGATTGCTGCACGACCTGTCCTCGGGCAGGATGCTGCCGGAGATGGCGGAGGTCCTGCCGCTGGTCGCAGCGTTCACCGAATGGCGCGATTCCCTGGGTGATGAGCACTTGTTGATCGCGCCCGCGATCCACAGCTTGCTGCTGGCAGCCCACCAGGAAGACAACAGGGAAATCCTCGAATTCACCTATGCTCTGAGGATGCACGAAAAGCTGGAGGACGACGTGATCTTCCCGACAGTCCTGTTGATTGGCAACTACGTGCAGGAGCGCCTCGGAATATAGGGTCCGCCGCAAATAGCGCACAAAGGCACAAGGCGCACGCCAGTGCGTAACATCGCGGCGCTCGCCCCATGGA
>JAENXP010000400.1 GCA_016649475.1 Burkholderiales bacterium
CAGCAGCTGGTTTCCGCGTCTCACAGTCTCACCATACCCGCAACTTGACCTGCACCGACAGGGCTCCGTCGAAGCGGTCCTTGTAAGTCGGGACAACGCTGATATTCGCGCCCAGATACCTGCCCTCGATCGACAGCATCGGCAAAGGGGCGACGAACCAGGCGCCGTCGCGATAGTTCGGATAGCCGTCAAACGCGCCGATCATGATCCCCGCGCCCACATCGACGCCGGAAAACTTCCAGTGCAAGGGGCGCCACTCGTAGCCGCCGTAGTGCGTCCTCGCGCTATTGCTGTTGATGAAGCTGCCGGCCATCAAGACGTGCTCGTTCGCCGACATGACTTCGATACCGAAACCGACGTTGTTATTGCGCAAATCCTTGTCGGTGTCGAAGTGATACGAGTAGATGCCGGGATTGAGCCAGACCTGCGGCCACGACTCTGCCCGCTCGTCGGCTGCCTGCGCGCCCGCGGCATACAAGGAGGCGCACAACAACGCCATCGTATGCAAGCGTGCAAACCGCCTGCCGGTCCGCGCGGCGACAGCCGCGTGCTGCACGCGTATTACTGGGTTCATTTGCTGATTCCTTTTTCCGCCGCTCGCCCGGGCGCCATTATGCCTGCCCCCGGATTCTACCGATTTATTGCTGCGAATTCGCCGCATTACGTCACAGCGGCAAGCCGTCGTCGGCGTACGAACCGGAATCAGGGCCGCGCCTGCAGATCCGGGCAGGCTATGCTCACGCAGCCGCCTCGCGCATGGTTACAAACTCTTCTGCTATGGTCGGGTGGATGCCGATGGTGGCGTCGAACTGGCTTTTGGTCGCGCCGCACTTGAGCGCAACGGCGAAACCCTGGATGATCTCGCCTGCGTCCGGGCCCACCATGTGCACGCCGAGCACGCGCCCTGACGTTCTGTCCACCACCAGTTTCATCAGCACCTTCTCGCCACTGCCGGTCAACTGATGGCGCAGCGCGCCGAAAGTCGTGCGATACACGTCGACTCCCCCGGCGCGCTCGCGCGCCTTTGCTTCGGACAAGCCGACCGTGCCTATGTTGGGGTTGCTGAAAATCGCGGTCGGAATGTACTCGTAGTCCATGCTGCGGCTGCCGGATCCGAACAGGCTCTCGGCTACGACCATCCCTTCGGCGAGCGCAACCGGAGTCAACAGCACGCGGTCGATGACATCGCCGACGGCATGGATCGAGGGCACATTCGACTGAAAATTCGCGTCGACTACGATCGCGCCGTTCGCCGCCAGATTCACGCCGGCATTCTCCAGGCCCAGGCCGCGCGTATTCGGGGTGCGGCCGGTTGCATACATCACGCAATCTGCTTCCAGCTCGCCGCCCTGCGCCAGCGTCGCGCGCAGCGCGCCACCGTGCGCGGCGCGCTCGATGCGCTCGATGTTGCTGCGGAAAAGGATGTGTACGCCTTTCTTTTCCATTTCCCCGGCGAGAAAGCCGCCGAGATCGGCGTCGAACGCTTTCAGCAGGTGCTCCCCGCGATAGACCAGCGTCGTATCCACGCCGAGTCCGTTGAAAATCGATGCAAATTCGACCGCGATATAGCCGCCGCCTACCACCAGCACGCGCCGCGGTAGTTCATTCATATGGAAAGCTTCGTTCGAGCTGATGGCGAGTTCCGCGCCGGGTATGGGCGGCACTACCGGCCAGCCGCCCGTGGCGACGAGGATATGGCGCGCGCTGATGCGCCGGCCGTCCACCTCAACGGTATGCGCATCGACCAGCGCGGCGCGAGCGCGCAGCAGCGTGACCCCTGCGCCGGAAAGCATTCTTTCATAGACCCCGTTCAAGCGCTCGATCTCGCGGTCCTTGTTGGCAAGCAGCGTGCGCCAATCGAAGGTGCGAGCCGCGCTACCCCATCCATAGCCCGCGGCATGCGCAAGGTCCTCGCCATAATGAGCCGCATAGGAAAACAGCTTTTTCGGGATGCAGCCGACGTTGACGCAAGTGCCGCCGAGATAACGCTCCTCGGCGACGGCGACGCGCGCACCTAGCGCGGCGGCGTAGCGGCTCGTGCGCACTCCGCCCGAGCCGGCGCCGATGGTGAAAAGGTCGTAATCGTACTGCGCCATGGTTTTGATCCCCGGTTGCACTGCAAATTGTCCGCGCCGCCCAGAGTGTCGACAGAATTTCCTGCACGCGCCATGCATGGTCCGACTGCATGTTAGCGTAAAGATGCATGCCAGGCAGCAATCGGCAGCGTGCTTCTGCTACCCTACGGGTGTCGAGGCCGAGGAACCACGCATGAATCGCATCAACCAACTGTTGCGCAAGCTTCCGCGCGAGGTACTGACGGGCATCCGGCGCGGTGTCGAGAAGGAAAGCCTGCGCGTCGGGTCGGACGGAATGCTCGCGGACACGCTGCATCCAGCCGCGCTTGGTTCGGCGCTCACCCACCCGCACATCACCACGGATTTCAGCGAGTCCCAGCTCGAACTGATCACCGGCGTGCACACGGACGTGGACGCCTGTCTCGCCGAACTCACCGAGATTCACCAGATCGTCTACCGCAACGTAGGCGAGGAGCTGCTCTGGAGCTGCAGCATGCCCTGCGGCATGCCCGCTGACGATGACATTCCGATCGGCCATTACGGCAGCTCCAATCTGGGCCGCGCCAAGACGGTCTATCGTCAGGGCCTGGCGCATCGATACGGCAGGCGCATGCAGACCATCTCCGGCGTGCACTACAATTTCTCCATGCCGGAGGCGGCCTGGCCGATCCTGCAGCGCGCCAATGCAGCCAAGGGCTCGGGGATCGCCTACAAGGCCGGGGCGTATTTCCACCTGATTCGCAACTTCCGGCGCCATTCCTGGCTTTTGCTCTATCTATTCGGCGCGTCGCCCACGGTTTGCCGCAGCTTTGTCGCCGGCCGGACGCACGGACTGCAGGATTTCAGTGCCGGCACCCTGTTCCTGCCCGGCGCCACCTCGCTGCGCATGGGGCCGCTGGGCTATCAGAGCGACGCGCAGGCTTCCCTGGCGGTGAGCTTCAACTGCCTCAGGAGCTACGCGGAGTCGCTCAATGCCGCGCTGACCCAACCCTACCCGCCTTACGAAGCCATCGGCCTGCGCGACGGCGATGACTACCGGCAGCTCGGCACATCGCTGTTGCAGATCGAAAACGAGTTCTACGGCACCATCCGGCCCAAACCGCGCTTCCGCTCGGGGGAACGCCCCTTGTACGGGTTGGGCGAGCGCGGCGTCGAGTACGTCGAAGTGCGCTGCATGGACAGCGACCCTTTTTCCCCGGTGGGCATCGCTGCCGGCACGATGCGTTTCCTCGACATGTTCCTGCTGCACTGCCTGCTCCACGAAAGTCCGCCCGACAACCCCGAGGAAATCGCTGCGATGTCGCGCAATCAGCACAACGTGGCCCTGCGCGGGCGCGACCCGAACCTGCGCCTGATCCGGCGCGGCGAGGAAATCAGCCTGGCCGACTGGAGCCACGGCCTGCTCGATGAGTTCGGGCCGATCGCCGCGGCCCTGGACGAGGCGCACAGCGGCAGCGCCTATGCCGAGGCGCTGGCGCAGGCCCGCGCCGCCGGCGCCGATTCCTCGGCCACGCGCTCGGCTCGCGTCCTCGCCGGAATCGGCGAAACCG
>JAENXP010000204.1 GCA_016649475.1 Burkholderiales bacterium
ACGCGCAAGAGCTTGGCCTGCGTGGTGAGGGAGACGTTGCCGATTTCGTCCAGGAACAGGGTTCCGCTGTCCGCGACTTCGAACATGCCTTTCTTGTTGGTCACCGCGCCGGTGAACGAACCCTTGATGTGCCCGAACATTTCGCTCTCGAGAAGATTCTCGCTGAGCGAGTTGCAGTCGACCGCGACAAAGGGCTTGTCCTTGCGCAGGCTGTTGTAGTGGATGGCGCGCGCAATCAGTTCCTTTCCGGTTCCGCTCTCCCCGGCGAGCATGACTGTGCTGTTGGTGGGCGCGCATTGGGCGATGAGGCGGTAGACGCTTTGCATCTGCGGGCTGGACCCGATGATGTTTTCGAAGCGGTATTTGGAACTGACCTCGCTCCTGAGATCGAAGTTCTCCTGCATGAGTTGCCGTCGCTCCAGCGCGCGCTTGACCACGAGCTTCAGTTCGTCCGGGTCGAACGGTTTGGACAGGTAATCAAACGCGCCGAGCTTCATCGAACGCACCGCAGTCTCGATCTGTGACAGCCCGGTGACCATGATCACGTCGATGTCCGGATGCGTCTCCTTCACCCTGCGCAGTACTTCCAGGCCGTCCATCTTGGGCATCATGATGTCGAGGATCATTGCGTCGTAATGACCTTCGTCGATTTTCCTCAGCGCGTCCATGCCATCCTGAACCGCCTCAACCTCGTATTCGCTGTCATCGCCCAGAATGCGTAGGCAACTTCTGACGACTATCTCTTCGTCGTCGACGACCAGTATCCTGGCTTTCATTGATTGCTCCTGGTGCTTTGCCCCTCTCCCGCGGGAGGTTCAACGGGAAGATAAATGCGGAACGTGGACCCGCTTCCGACCGTGCTTTCCACCTCGATGAGCCCGCCGTGGGCCCTGACGATCCCGTGGCTCACCGACAGCCCCAGCCCCGTGCCCTTGCCCACCTCTTTCGAAGTGAAAAATGGATCGAATATCCGCTTGAGGCTCTTCTCCGGGATTCCGCATCCGGTGTCGATGATCGAGATTTCCACCATGGTCACCTGCTCCATTCCCGGTTCAGGACTTTTCGGCCGCGCAAACCGGCGGCTGCGAACGGTGATGCTGCCTTCGTGCTCGATCGCATGCTGCGCGTTGACCAGCATGTTCATGATGACCTGTTTGATCAGGTCGGCGTCTACCCAGACCCGCGGAAGATCCGAGTCGAGGTCCATCGCGATCTCGATATCGCGAAACGAGGCAGGCCGTTCGATGATGCGCGCCGTGTCTTCGATCACCTGGTTGATGTCGGCGAATTTCTTTTCCGGCGTCTTCTCGCGCGCGAAATCGAGAAGCCTGCGTATGATGGTCGCACAACGCTTGGTCTCGCGGATCACCAGATCCAGGTCTTCCGCGTCCGGGGTTCCGTCCGGCATTTTTTTGCGCAACAGCGTCGTAAAGGTCAGGACGCCGGTGAGCGGGTTGTTCAACTCATGGGCGATGCCGGCCGCGAGCAAACCGACCGATGCCAGCTTTTCGGAACGCGCAGTTTCGGCCTCGGCTACGCGCAATTCCTGCGTCCTCTTTTCCACCTTCTGTTCCAGCGTGCGGCCCCATTCCCGCAACTCCGCCTGCGAATTTCGCAGCGCTTCGGTCATGACGTTGAAAGAAGCGGCAAGCTGGCCGAATTCGTCCGCGCTGCGCACGGGAATGGTCTGTTCCAGATTACCCGAGGACAGCCGTTTTGCGCCGGCCTCCAGGTCGCGCAGCGGCACGTAGACCAGGCGGTGGACAAAGAAACCTACGCTGAGCGCCGCGATGAGGATGAACCCCAGAGACAAGCCTGCCGTGGCAATGGCGTTCGTCCGCATCTTCCGATCGATATCATCGAGCGAATAGACGATGTCCAGAACGCCGAGCACCGTCTGGGCTTTGCTGTGCACGTGGCAGTTCGCCGTGTAGCACGAGGGTTCGTTGCGGATCACGTCCATGCTGCCGAGCATGCGCCGCCCCCCCGGAGCGGCGAAAATCCGCGAGCGCTGGCTTTGCGCGACCTGCTCAAGCGGTGCGTCGCCGCGGTGGCAGAGGACGCAGGCCTCCGCCTTGCGATCCACCTTGAGCCCGAGTTCGGGCAGGTAGGTGGAGTGAATGATGGTACCGTCCTTGCTCAGTATCCGGACTTTTTCAATGCTCCCCTGGTTGCCCACATCGCGGATGATGCTGTCCACGTAGGTGGGCTGATTCGTGAGCATGGCGAAACGCGTGCTGTTCTTGATCACATCGGAGATCTGGGCGACATGACTTACCGCCTCGCGCAACAGTTCGTCGCGCTGATGGCGCACGACGAGCACGGTGAACACCAGCATTGCCAGCGTCAGCGCGACCGCCAGATATAAGATAACTTTGAACTTGAGGGTTTTCGCGCGCATTCAGGCTCTTACCCTTCTTTGAAGTGCAGAAGGGGTCGGCATTCTCGTACGCGTCGAGGAATCATCATGACCGCTGTGTTTGAGCTGCTCAATTAAGCCGAGTATTACGAGAATCATGAGGTTAGCAGTTCCTCAGGAGCGCAAGTTTGACCGGCGTCAAACTAGGGAGCGGGAAATCCCGCGTGGCTGGTCGTTACGCCTCCCCGGTGCCAGCCGGGTCGCCGCGGCGGCAATTTCTTCGAATACACGGATTGTGCACACCCGGGACACGATGACTTTTTTCGACCGAGTTGGCATCAAGCTGGCAGCCCGGATACACTGGGTGCCGCTCGCCGCACTGCCTGGACGAAGCGGCACCGATGCGGCCTAGCCGGCAACCGGCAAGCCGCGAGCGGCTTACACAATATTTCAGCAATACAACGAGATAAACTGCATATGCGGATCGCAAGCTGGAACGTCAACTCGCTCAAGGTGCGCCTGCCGCAGGTGTTGGACTGGCTGGGCCAGCACCAACCGGATGCGCTCTGCCTGCAGGAGCTCAAGCTGGAGGACGTGAATTTCCCGGTGGCCGCGATCGAAGCGGCCGGCTACTTCGCGGCGTATTCGGGCCAAAAGACCTATAACGGGGTGGCGATTCTCAGCCGGACTCCGCCCGCGAATATTGCGCCCGGAATCGCCGGATTCGATGACCCGCAGCGCAGGGTTATCAGCGCCGATGTCGATGGCGTGCGCCTGGTGTGTGCCTATGTGCCCAACGGCCAGAGCCTGGATTCGGACAAGTACCGCTACAAGCTGGGTTGGCTCGCAGCCTTCGCCAGCTGGCTAGAGCAGGAATTGGCGCGGCACCCCCGGCTCGCCGTGCTGGGCGACTACAACATCGCCCCGGAGGACCGCGACGTCCACGACCCCAAGGCCTGGGAAGGCCAAGTCCTGGTGAGTCCGCCTGAACGCGAGGCCTTTCGCCGCCTGATCGGGCTGGGCTTCAGCGACAGCTTTCGCCAGTTCGAGCAGCCGGAGAAATCCTTTAGCTGGTGGGATTACCGCATGAACGGATTCAAGCGCAACCTGGGCCTGCGCATCGATCACATTCTGCTCAGCCCCGCGCTCAGTGCGGGCTGCGCCAGTTGCGCCATCGACCTCGAGCCGCGCCGCAACGAACGCCCGTCCGATCATGCGCCGGTCGTCGCAGAAATCCGTGCCTGAAAAAAAACGCCGGGAACTCCCGGCGTTTTTCCCTGCAGACGCGGGTACTCGCTCTCAGTCGATCAGGTCGTACGCGGGTAGCGTGAGAAACTCGACGTAATTGTCGTCGGTGGTGATTTTTGCGAACAGTTCCGCGGCCTGTTCGTATTTGCCCGACTTCCACCCCTCCTCACCCAGCTCGGCTTTTACCTTGGGCAGTTCCTCGGCGAGCAGGCTGCGGAACAGCTCCTTGGTCACCTTGCGGCCATCGTCGAGCACGCCCTTGGGCGAGCGGATCCACTGCCAGATTTGGGAACGCGAAATTTCCGCGGTGGCCGCATCCTCCATCAGGTTGTACACAGGCACGCAGCCGTTGCCGGCGAGCCAGGCCCCAAGGTACTGGATGCCGACCGAAATGTTGTAGCGCAGCCCTCCTTCCGTGATCGGCGTCTCCGGCTCGAAGTCGAGCAGCTCTTTCGCCGTGATGTTCACCTCCGGACGCTGCCGGTCGTACTGGTTGGCTCCGGGCATGTACTGGTCGAACACTGCTTTGGCGATAGGCACCAAACCGGGGTGCGCCACCCAGGTGCCGTCGCAGCCGTCGGTCACTTCGCGCAGCTTGTCCTCGCGCACCTTCGCCATTGCCGCGTCGTTCGCCGCCGGATCGTTCTTGATCGGGATCTGCGCCGCCATGCCGCCCATCGCGGGAGCGTGCCGGCGATGGCAGGTCTTCACCAGCAGCAGTGCATACGCGCGCATGAAACGCGCAGTCATCCTGACGTGCACACGGTCGGCGAGGCAGAACTCCTTGTGCGACCGGAATTTCTTGATGCAGGAGAACATGTAGTCCCAGCGGCCGATGTTCAGGCCGGCGGAGTGGTCGCGCAGTTCCCACAGGATCTCGTCCATTTCGAACGCGGCAAGGATGGTTTCGATCAGAACGGTACCCTTGATCGAACCTTGCGGCACGTCCAGCTCGTATTGCGCCATGACGAACACGTCATTCCACAGCCGCGCCTCGAGGTGGGATTCCAGCTTGGGCAGGTAGTAATACGGGCCGGTGCCGCGCTTGAGCAACTCCTTGGCGTTGTGGAAAAAGTACAGGCCGAAGTCGAAGATGCTGCCTGATACCGGCTTGCCGTCGATCAGCATGTGCTTTTCGTTCAGGTGCCAGCCGCGCGGCCGCGCCATCAGCACCGCGGTCTTGTCGTTCAGCTTGTATTTCTTGCCTTCCTGGTCCAGCGTGATGGTGCGACGCACCGCGTCGCACAGGTTGATCTGGCCGTCGATCATGTTGTGCCAGGTCGGGGTGTCGGCGTCCTCGAAGTCGGCCATGAACACGGACGCGCCGCAATTGAGCGCATTGATCACCATCTTGCGTGCGGTGGGGCCGGTGATTTCGACTCTGCGGTCGAGCATGTCGGCCGGCTGCGGCGCTACGGTCCAGTCCGAACTGCGGATGTTTGCGGTTCCCGGCAGGTAATCCGGCATCTTGCCGGCGTCGAACTCCTGCTGCCGCACGGCGCGCGCAGCCAGCAGTTCCTGGCGGCGCGGCTCGAACTTGCGGCAAAGCTTGGCTACGAAAGAGACAGCCTCGGGAGTGAGGATCTGCGCGAATTCTGCGTTGATCGGGCCGTGGATTTCCACGCCGCCGGGGAATTTCTCGCTCATTGGTGGAACTCCAGGTTGCGGTTTGCGGGAAAAAAGTGGGCTATTTTATTGCCCTGAGACACATTCCGCAATACGAATGACATTCCGGATTACGGCAATTCAGACCGCTTGACGAATCAGGAACCGGCGGAGGCCTCGCGCGATCAGCTCAAGCGGTTTCGTCCGGAGCACCCTTGGTGTCCAATCCCAGCTCGGCGATCTTGCGCGTGATGGTGTTGCGCCCCATGCCCAGCAGGTTAGCCGCCTCGATGCGTCTTCCTCCCGTGCGGGCCAGCGCTTTGCCGATCAGGGCTTTTTCGAAGGCCTGTGAAAATCTCTCGAGCACGGAGGTCTCACCGCTAGCCAAAAC
>JAENXP010000674.1 GCA_016649475.1 Burkholderiales bacterium
ACGCCCATATTGAGCGTGATCTTGGTGATCCGCGGCACTTGCATCACCGACTTGTAGCCAAACTTGGCCACCAGGTCGGGAGTGACCTTTTCGCGATACTGTTCTAGAAAACGAGCCATCTTGTTCCTCTCCGGCCCGGCGTCATTTACCGGGCTGCCAGGCATCTAGTTGATGCGTTCAGGCCTTGACTGTTTCGCCGTTCGACTTGAAGAAGCGGGCCTTCTTGCCGTCCTCGAGAATCCTGATTCCGACCCGGTCGCCCTTGCTGGTCACCGGGTTGAAGAGCATCACGTTGGACTGGTCAATCGGCATCGTCTTGTCGACGATTCCACCGGCCTCGCCCTTCATCGGGTTGGGCCGCTGGTGCTTCTTGACGATATTCACGCCTTCCACGAGCAAGTGAGCGGCGTCGACACGGCGCAACACCGTCCCGCGCTTGCCCTTGTCGCGGCCAGCGATAACGACCACTTCATCACCTTTGCGGATTTTTTCCATCGCCGCCTCCTCAGAGCACTTCCGGCGCCAGCGAAACGATCTTCATGAATCGTTCGGTACGCAGTTCACGAGTAACCGGTCCAAAGATCCTGGTTCCGATCGGTTCCAGCTTGGCATTCAGAAGCACCGCCGCATTGCCATCGAACTTCAACAGCGAGCCATCGGGGCGACGCACGCCCTTGGCCGTCCGGACCACTACGGCACTATAGATTTCGCCTTTCTTCACGCGACCACGGGGCTGGGCTTCCTTGACGGTCACCTTGATGATGTCGCCAATTCCGGCGTAGCGCCGCTTGGAGCCGCCCAGCACCTTGATACACATGACAGAACGCGCGCCGGTGTTGTCGGCGACGCTCAACGTCGACTGCATCTGAATCATTTTTGTCCTATCCCAACTTTTCCCGCATCGCGCTTTGGATCGCTCCAGTTCGCTAACGGTCAGTCTTGGTCCCGTAGTTCGGGGGGGATTCGAGCTGCCTGGCAACGGACACTACGACCGCCATCACCGGACAACGCGAAGCCGTAGAGTATAGCCCGGCTATTTAAATAGTGCAAGAACGCCGCAAATTACGCGGCAGCCCGCACGACCTTGGTCACCACCCACGATTTCGTCTTCGAAAGCGGGCGGCACTCCTGGATTTCGACCGTATCACCCTCGTTGTAGGCAGCTTCAGCGTGGGCGTGATACTTCTTCGAACGCACGATGTACTTGCCATAGAGCTCGTGCTTGACAGTGCGCTCGACCAGCACCGTCACCGTCTTGTCCATCTTGTTGCTGACCACGCGCCCGGTCAGCGTGCGCTGGCTCCGGGGAGTCTCGTTCGCGGGAGCGTTCATTGGGCGATCGCCTTCTGTCTAAGCACGGTCCGCACCCGCGCGATATCGCGCTGGGTCTTGCGAAGCTGGCTGGTATTCGACAACTGCTGGGTCGCGACCTGCATGCGCAGCGAAAAATGCGCCCGCAACAGATCGGTCAGCTCCTTGTTGAGCGCCGTTTCATCCTTGGCGCGCAGTTCCTTGGCATTCATCTTTATCGGACCTCGTGTCTGGTATGGATCACGCGCCAACCATGCGTGCCACGAAGGTGGTCTGCATTGGCAGCTTGGCGGCCGCCAGGGCAAACGCTTCGCGCGCCAGGGCTTCGGTCACGCCATCCATTTCATAGAGCACCTTGCCGGGCTGGATCTCGGCGACGTAGTACTCCGGGTTACCCTTGCCGTTGCCCATGCGGACTTCGGCCGGCTTCTTGGAGATCGGCTTGTCCGGGAAGATCCTGATCCAGACGCGACCACCCCGTTTGATATGGCGGGTCATCGCACGCCGGGCAGCCTCGATCTGGCGCGCAGTCAAGCGACCGCGGCCAACGGCCTTGAGCCCAAAATCACCGAAAGCCACAGAGGCGCCGCGCGTGGCATTGCCTTTGTTGCGGCCCTTCTGTTCCTTACGATACTTTCGACGAGCGGGTTGCAGCATCGCTCACTCCTTCAGGTCTCTGAATCCGGTTTGGCGGGTTCGACGCTCTTGGGGGCATCAACGCTCTTGGGGGCATCAACGCTCTTGGGGGCATCAGCGCTCTTGGGGGCATCAGCGCTCTTGGGGGCATCAGCGCTCTTGGG
>JAENXP010000824.1 GCA_016649475.1 Burkholderiales bacterium
AAATCCGCTTTGACGGGTGCAACCATCAACCGTTTCTGCCATCTGCACCAGAGCACCGGCGACCTGATCAACAAGGTGCGCATGCAGCGCCTGCTCGGGCAGCGCTGCGGCACCTGCTTCCAGCGCTGCGTCGGCCTGGATGCGCTGAACGCCCTGTTCGCCACCACCTATGACATGGACCAGAAGCTGGGCACGGGCTACCACGCGCGCTTCAGGAAGTTTGCCCTCGCCATGGAGCAGAACGACTGGATCGTCGACGGCGCCATGACCGACGTCAAAGGCGACCGCGCGAAGCGCCCGGCCGAGCAGCGCGACAAGGACATGTTCCTGCGCGTGGTCGAGCGGCGCGCCGATGGCGTGCTCATCCGCGGCGCCAAGGCCCATCAGACCGGATCGGTGAACTCGCACATGGTGCTGGTCATGCCCACCCAATCGCTGAAGCCGGACGAAAAGGACTACGCCATCACCTGCGCGCTGCCCGCGGACGCCGAGGGCATCACCTATATCTACGGCCGGCAGTCCTGTGACGAGCGCAAACTCGGCGGCGGCGAGGCCTCCGACATCGATTCGGGGAGTTCGGCCTATGGCGGGCAGGAAGCGCTGATGGTTTTCGACGACGTGTTCGTGCCCAACGAGATGATTTTCATGAACGGCGAAACCGAGTTTGCCGGCCTCCTGGTCGACCTGTTCGCGAGCTATCACCGCCAGAGCTACGGCGGCTGCAAGGTGGGCAACGGCGACGTGGCCATAGGCGCGGCGGCGTCCATCGCCGAATACAACGGCGTCGCCAAGGCTTCGCACATAAAGGACAAGATCGTCGAGATGAACCATCTAAACGAAACCCTGTTCGCCTGCGGCATCGCCTGTTCGGCCAACGGCAAGAAGCTGCCGGCGGGCAATTTCTTCGTCGATGCGCTGCTGGCCAACGTGTGCAAGCAGAACGTGACGCGCATGCCCTACGAGATCGCGCGCATCCTGCAGGACATCGCCGGCGGCCTCATGGTCACCCTGCCCTCGGCCAAGGACTGGCTCAATCCCCAGACCGCCAATATATTGAAGAAATACCTGGCCGGCGCCGAAGGCATGAGCACTTACGAGCGCCTGCGCATGCTGCGCCTGATCGAGAACCTCACCATGGGGCGGGGCGCGGTGGCCTATCTCACCGAATCCATGCACGGCGCGGGCTCGCCGCAGGCGCAGCGCGTCCTCATCAGCCGCCTGGCGAATGTCGAGGAGAAGAAGGTGTACGCCAAGAGTCTCGCGCTGAACAACAGCCTGGAGACGGTGGAGTCGGCGATACGCGAAGGCCTGCAGAAAGTCCGCGCGCCTGCGAAGGACAAATCGGCAACGCTTGTTGCGGGCGAGGTGTCTAACGCGTTTTGACCGAAGTCGCATGCCATGAGTGGACTTGCGCGCTGCGCGCGCCAACCGTGCTTTCTGTACGGATGAAAAGCGCATCCGTACAGAAAGCACGGTTATGGTAAACACCGAACGCGGGGTGGGGGTTTCATACAAGATCGTCGATTGTGTGCGGATGTGCTTTTCATCCGCGCGCAATCGACGATCCGCGCGGACGGGTCGCCGTCCGCGCAAGTGCGAGTGCCGCGGTTCTTGAATAACG
>JAENXP010000857.1 GCA_016649475.1 Burkholderiales bacterium
CAACCACGATTACGTCGTGGTGCCTCAGACCACCGGCAAGCTGCGGCTCAAAACCAAAGTCGGCGACAGCGTGAGCGAGCTGACGTCCGGGAAATCCTATTTCCGCAAGGCAGGCGTCGAGCACAACGTGATCAACGCCAGCGACGGCGAGTTCGTGTTCATCGAAATCGAGATGAAAAGCTGAGCGTCAGGCGCCGCGCCGGTTGCACGGCCCGGGCGCGGGGTTAAGGTCAGGGAAGCTGCGGCTGGTGAGCGTGCGCAGAAACGCAACCAGATCCTCGCTCTCGGCGTCCGAGAGGCGCAGCGGTTTGAGCAGCGCCTCGCCGTCCTGGTGCAGGCGGTCTTCATTCAATTCGGAGTAATGGCGCACCACCTCGCGCAGGGTCGCGAGGCGGCCGTCGTGCATGTAGGGCGCGGTCAGTTCCACGTTGCGCAGCGACGGCACCTTGAACTGCCCGTAGTTGCCGTGGTTCTGCGCAAGGTGCAGCGTGCGGCTGCCCGAGGCGCGCGTGGCGTCGTCGGAGAATGCGCCCAAAAGGTTGTATTTGTCCGCGCGCACGCGGCGGATGCCGCCGTGCCGCCCGGGATCGACGCGCCCGGGTTCGACCATATGCGGCATGCCGATATTGTGGAATTCGCCGTTGCTGAAGTTCGGGCCGAAATGGCAGATGCTGCACTGCCCCTTGCCGGCGAACAGCGCGAGGCCGCGGCGCGCATCCGCGGGGTAGCGCGCGACCGCCGCTGCGTCGCCGCGCGCCAGCGCCTCGCGCAATTCGTCGAATGCGCTTGCACCCGAAACCAGCGTTTCGAGATAGGCGGCGAGCGCCTTGGCCGCATCGACCAGCGCCGTCTCGGCCGCCGCTTCGGGCGGCACGGCGCGGCCGAAGGCGTTGGCGTAACGGCAGGCGAGGTTGGCATCGCCGCGCAGCAGGCGCGCCACGTGCGCGGCCGATGCGCCCATTTCGTCCGGGTGCAGGATCGGGCGCAGCGCGAACGACCACAGGCTGTCCGAGCCGCCGTCCCAGCCGAACCAACGGCCATGCCCCACGTTCCACAGCCCCGGCGTATTGCGATCCAGCCGCGGCTTCGCTGCGCCGCCACCCTGGGCGCGATCGCGCCCGTCTGTGAGCGCACGCTCCGGCAGGTGGCAGGTGGCACAGGACAGATCCACGCGCGGCGACAGCCGCGGGTCGAAAAACAGCGCGCGCCCGAGCGCGATCGCCTCCGCGTTGCCCGACACACGGTTGGAGGGGTCGCGCGGCACCGGCTGCGGCCAGGGGCCGTGCCGCTGGATGTTGCGCAGTTCCTCAGGCGTGGGACCGGGGAGCGGTGTTTGCGCCGCCGCAGCGCTGGACATGAGCACGAGGCCGTTGGTCGTGGGTACGAGGCCGTTCGCCATGACGAGGCCGATGGCCAGGAACCAGGCCGCGACTGCGAACAGCGCGAGCGTGGGCAACAGGATGACGGCGGTTCGCACCGCCTTCGGCACTGGCATCGGTGGCTCTCGTTACTGCCCGTCGTTCGGGAGGA
>JAENXP010000202.1 GCA_016649475.1 Burkholderiales bacterium
CCCACACCCCGGCGACGCGGTATTCCAGCGGCAGCCGCGAGTTGGAGTGTTGTGCCACGTAGGTTACCGAGAAGTCATTGGTCACAAAAGCGTAGGTGAGGCAACCGAAGGCGAAGGCAATGAACAGGAATTGCCCCTGCGCCGCCGGACGTGCGACCGCCATCCAGGCAACGTTGCCGCGCGCCGCGCCGATCAGCGGCAGAGTGCTTTGAATCAGCGCAATGCAAAGCGTCAGGATTACGGCGAAATTACCGAGTTCGGGCGCCATTATTTTCCGCCCTCCGCTGCTGCCATCGATTGTGCGGCTTTCTTGGCGGTCGCCTGGTTGAGCGCATCCTGAGCCGCTGGCGGCATGTAATTCTCATCGTGCTTGGCCAGCACCTCCTCGGCGCGAAAAGTGCCGTCCGGACCAATCTTGCCCTGGGTCACGACGCCTTTACCCTCGCGAAACAGGTCGGGCAGTATGCCGCGGTAGGTCACTGGAATGCTCTTGGCCGTGTCTGTAACCACAAAGCGCACGCTTACGCCGTCGGCCTCGCGTTTGACGCTGCCTTTTTCCACCAGGCCGCCGATGCGAAAGCTTTTTCCCACCGGTGCCTCGTTGGATGCAACCTGGGTCGGCGTGTAAAAGAACACCAGGTTTTTCTGAAAAGCTGAAAGTACCAGACTGGCTGAAAGCGCCACCCCGGCGACGCCAACTCCGACCAGAACAAAGCGTTTATGCCTCGGTTTCATCATTTCTCCTGCGTGCTGCGTAATATTTTGCGAGGTGCTCGATGACGCCGCGTCGGCGCGTGACCAGCGCCACGATCTCGGCAATGAGCACAATCAAGGTAACCACATAGGACCCCCAAACATAGAGCCCGTAACCGCCCATAGCAAGGAAATTTTGCCAGTTTCCCCAATTCATTTTTGTCCACCTATTTCCGCCGCCACCCAGTCGGTATGGCGTTCGCGCTCTAGAATTACGCAGCGCACCCGAGAGAGGGTGGCGGCGATACTATACATCCAAAAACCGAGCGCCATTATCAGCATGCCGAGCAGCATCGTGGTTGCCATCGTCGGCGCGCTCTTCATGCTTACCGACGCGCCCTGGTGCAGGGTACTCCACCACTGCACCGAGAAATAGATGATCGGAATATTGATTACGCCAACCAGCGCGAGTACCGCGCCCGCCTTGTCGGCTCGGCGCTGATCATCGATCGCCGCCTGCAGCGCCATGAAGCCGATATAGAGGAACAACAGGATCAATTCGGAAGTCAGGCGCGCATCCCAAACCCACCAGGTGCCCCAGGTCGGCTTGCCCCACAGCGCACCGGTCCACAGTGCGATGAAGGTAAACAGCGCTCCGGTCGGAGCGAGGGCGGTTGCCACCATAGAAGAGAGCCGCGTATTGAGCACCAGTCCCACCCCTGACCAGAACCCCATCACCAGATAGAGAAACATCGACATCCAGGCGGCGGGAACATGGATGAAAATAATTCTATAGGACTCGCCCTGCTGCGCATCCGTGGGCGCGACGAAAAAACTGATATACAGGCCCACTGCGCAAAGCAATGCGGCCAGTACGGCGAACCAAGGCTGCAGCGCACCCGCCAGCGGATAGAAACTCTGCGGCGAGGAAAAATAATACAAACTGAATTTTCCCGATTTGCTCATTGCTCCCTCATTCCATCGCGATGCGCAGCCCCGCGGCGCTCGCCCAGGGCGCCAATACCAGCGACAGCGCCAAAAACCCGCCGAGCAGCAACAGATGCGCTTCCGCGCCCGTACCTGCCGCGGTCGCACCCACCGATCCGGCGCCGAAAATCAACACCGGCACATACAGCGGCAAGACCAGCAGCGCCACCAGCACGCCGCTGCCGCGCACGCCTAAAGTAAGCGCAGCGCCGACCGCGCCGATCAGGCTCAGCACCGGCGTGCCGATCAGCAGCGACACGCACAGCACGATGAGCGCATCGCCGGGAAGATCGAACTGCAAACCCAGCAGCGGCGCGATCAGCACCAGCGGCAATCCCGACATCAGCCAGTGCGATAGCACCTTGCCCATCACCAAAACGACCAGCGGCTCGCCTGCGAGCAGCATCTGCTCCAGCGTCCCGTCCTGGTGGTCGGGCGCGAACAGCCGCGCCAGCGACAGCATGCAGGCGAGCAGCGCCGCCACCCACAGCACGCCTGGCGCCATGTTGCGCAACTGGCTGGCTTCGGGACCAACTCCGAGCGGAAACAGACTTACCACGATGACGAAGAACACCAGCGCATTGACCACGTCGCCCCGGCGCCGAAAAGCAAGCAGCAGGTCGCGCCGCAGCACCCACCCGAGCGCCCGGATCATGCGGCCTGCAGCGCTGCGGTGTGAAGATCCAGATCGACGCGCAATATCGCATGCGCTACCACCTGTACTTCCTGGTGCGTAGTCAATACCACCATGCCGCCGGAAGCGAGATGCGATGCAAGTAGGCGCTCCAATTCCACCACTGCTCCGACATCGAGTGCGGAAAATGGTTCATCAAGAATCCATAAAGGTACCGCCGGGGTGAGGGCCAGCCGGGCCAATGCCACGCGGCGGCGCTGCCCTTGGGAAAGCACTTTCGCCGGCAGTTCCGCGCAATGGGCAACGCCAAAGCGATCAAGGCCGGCCAACATTCGCCCGGCATCGGCCGGCATCCCGCCCAGGGCCGCCGCGATCTGCAGGTTTTCCAGCGCCGTCAGATCGTCCTTCAGGGCATTGAGATGTCCGATGAACACGAGATTTCTCGAATACTCCTCGCGCTCCGCGCGGATCGGCCGCCCCTGCCAACGCAGTTCGCCCGCGCTCGGGGAAACCAAACCGCACATAATGCGCAGCAGACTGGTCTTGCCGCTGCCATTGGCTCCCGCCACGCGCAACAGCTGGCCGCCACTTAGCCTGAAGCTCAGGTCGCTGAATAGGCGCCGATCACCTCGCGTGCACTCGAGTCGTAGCGCTTCAAGCATTGCCGCAGTAACCTTCCAATATGCCCGCCCACAAGATTTTCGTTGATGCATTAGCAGTGTAACCGCCGGCGCACAGGCCGATATTGCGCTGCATCAAACGTTTTCTACCTGCCACCATACCAGAGGCAAAACGCCTCCAGTCACCAAAAAAGCCCAGACCGAACCCACGCTGCCTGGCAGCGCGAATCCGGTGAAGTTGAACTTGGCGTCGCCGGAACTAGCAGCATTCGACGAATACCCGTCGGACGGAAAAGATCGCAATAAGCCGGGGACAGGGGCGCAGGGCGCGATTATAGGGCGTTTGAGGCCGCGAGGAAATGGTAGAAAAGCGTTTCCAGGGCATCTATTGCAGGCGTTCGTCCGGAGTTCGACCCCAACCACTCCGGCTGCCAAAGCCGGTCCTGCCATGCGAATCGCCTAAGAGCCTATTACGAATCAAACGAGGGTACATCCTCCGCTGGGACGTCGGCTGGGGCGCATCCCCTCAAGTTCCCCTAAGTCAGAGGCCATTTCATTGAAACAGAAATGGCCTCTAGGTGTTTCCCTCCTGATCCGGCGCCGGCGACGAAGGCGCGACCTGGTCCGGAGTAACCTCGGCAGCAGGAGTGCTTTTCTCCAGTTTGCGCAGTCGCTTTTCTTCCTGTTTTTTCTTCTTCGCTAAATCCTTCTGGCGCTTTTCATATTGGTAGTTAGGCTTTGCCAATTTGTCATCCTTCCAGCTGCTAGGCTTGTTGGTTGAAGTTTGAAGTATACGGCCAAAGCGACCCTCTGTGAGCGCACATTCTGCGCCCACTCGTAAATGGCATCAAGCGAATCAGCGGCGTATGACCTGGAAACGATTCGGTAGCACAGCGCGAAATCTCGCGACGATTCTGACGCATTTTCCGCAAGCTGCGAATCAAAACGCCGCTGCGCCGCTTCAACTTTGTGCGCGCAAATCCGCCATGGTGCTGCGGGCGAAGCAGAGGTCTTCCCATGCCTTCGCCTTGTCCGGCAAGCTGCGCAGAAGGTAGGCAGGATGATATGTGACGATCAGCGGCACGCCCTGATAGCTGTGCGCGCGCCCGCGCAGCGACGCGATGCTGCTATCGGTATCGAGCAGTGTCTGGCAAGCGAAACGGCCCATGGCGAGAATCAGCCGTGGACGGATCAATTCAACCTGGCGTCGCAAATACGGCGAGCATTTTGCCACTTCCGGCGCCTCGGGATTGCGGTTGCCCGGCGGCCGGCATTTGAGCACGTTGGCGATATAGACATCGTCGCCGCGCTTCAGGTCGATGCCGGCGAGCATGGCGTCGAGCAGTTTTCCCGCCTGACCGACGAAGGGTTCGCCGCGTGCGTCCTCTTCCGCACCCGGAGCCTCTCCCACGAGCAGCCAATCGGCCTTCTCGTCGCCGATGCCGAACACGGTCTGTGTACAGGTCTTGCGCAGGCCGCAGGCCGTGCACGCAGCCACAGTCGGCCTGAGTTCGGTCCAGTCCATGCGCGCAATATTCGCGCCGCGTTCGTCCGCATCGATCGCCGATTGCGCAGCGGCTGGCGCAGCGGTTTCTCCACGGCCCGCGGCAGCGGGAACATACTGCGCGTCCGCCACGGTCGTCCCGCTTTCCACCTGCCGGGTTCTGACCCGCCAAATCGGTGTCAACCCCATTTCTTCGAGCAGCAATTCCCGCCGCGAACTCATAGCGGCAGGCCGAATATCAGCGCATTCTCGCGGCCGCCGGGCGCAGGATAGTACTCGCGCCGCAAACCTATGCGCTGAAAACCATGGCGCTCGTACAGGCGCAGGGCGGCGGCATTGGACGGTCGTACTTCAAGAAAGAACAGCCGCGCGCCGTGCCCACGCGCGACTTCGCACAGCTGCTGCAACAACAGGCCGCCGTAGCCCTTCCTTTGCCAGCCCGCGGCAATGCTGAGGTTGAGTAAATGCGCCTCGTCCGACGCGCGCATCAGCACGGTATAGCCTATCGGCTCGCCGTCGCACAAATACATGTGGCAATCGTAGCCGGCGGCGAGCGAATCGCGAAAATTGCCCGATGTCCATGGAAACGGGTAGATCGCGTTTTCGATAGCCATCACCAATGGCAAATCGGCTTCGGCCATCGGCCGCAGCTGGGTTACCGGCTCGAGTACTGCGCTCATCTTTCGTTCGCCTTCAGCGCCACTTTGTCCCGCACATAGAGCGGCACGGCCGCAGCCGCATCGACGCCCTGACCGGCGGCAAACACCTGCTCCGCCAGACGCAGCATCGCGCCCGCATTCGGCACCGCGTCGGGGTCGGTACGCGAAATTGCGCCGCCGTAGCAATGTGCCAGTGCCGCGCCATGCACGCGAAAACCGCTGCCGCAGCCGGTCCAGTGCCCGCCTTCGACCCGCGGTACCGCATCCGGCTGGTACAGGCCGGGCGCATCGATTTCGGTCCACTCTGCGCCGCACTTTTGATATGCGCCATGGTACACCTCGCCCATGCGCGCATCGAGACAGGCGATCACCTTGTCGGCGCCGCAATTTTCCGCAAGAGCGAGCAAGGTGCAGATGCCGGCTACCGGCAGATCGCGCCCCAGAGCCAGTCCTTGCGCTATGCCGCAGGCAATGCGCAAACCGGTAAACGATCCGGGTCCTGCGCCATAGGC
>JAENXP010000528.1 GCA_016649475.1 Burkholderiales bacterium
AGTGGCACCAGACGATGATCGAATTCATGCGCCGGGAGCGCGAAGAGCCCTACGAGGCCGAGATAGTGCACAAGAAGGGGCACAGGATCGCGGTTGAAATCGCGGCCAAGACGGTGTACGTCGATGGCGAGGCGCAGCGGCTGGGCGCGCTGCGCGACATCACCGCGCGCAAGCACGCCGAGGCGCGCATCCACTACCTCGCGCACCACGACATGCTCACCGGCCTGCCCAACCGCGCTTACCTGACCGAGCGCCTGACCACGATACTGGCGCTGGCGCGGCGCCACGGCACGCTGGTGGCGATCATGTTCATCGATCTGGACAATTTCAAGACCGTCAACGATACGCTCGGGCACCACGTGGGGGATGCACTGCTCAAGGAGGTGGCGGCGCGCATCAAGGTGGTGCTGCGCGAGGCTGACATGGTGTCGCGGCTGGGCGGCGACGAGTTTCTGGTGATCCTCGCCGATTTCGCCACGCCCGAAGACGCCGGCAAGGTCGCGGACAAGCTGCTGCAGACGATTTCAGCACCGATAATGGTCGAATGCCACGAACTTTATGCCAATGCCAGCATAGGCATCAGCGTGTTCCCGCGCGACGGCGACAACCCCGAAGATCTGATCCGCCACGCGGACGCGGCCATGTACAGCGCCAAGGATCACGGCCGCGGCCACAGCCGCTTCTACACGCAGGGGCTGTCGAGCGATGGTGCCGAGACGATGGTGCGCGAGGCGAGGCTGCGCGAGGCGCTGCAGCGCGGGGAATTCGTGCTGTACTATCAGCCGCAACGCAGCGTGGAAGACTTGCGCCTGGTCGGCATCGAGGCGCTGGTGCGCTGGCGCCACCCCGAGCGCGGCCTCATCGACCCGTCGGAGTTCATCGAGTTCGCCGAGACGCGCGGCCTGATCGACGAGATCGGCCACTACGTGCTGCGCGAAGCCTGCCGCCAGAACAAGGCGTGGCAGCAGGCCGGCTTTGCCGCGCTGCCGATTTCGGTCAACGTATCGGCGGTGCAGTTCCGTCGCGGCGATCTGGTGGCCGCGGTGACGCGCGTGCTGGAGGAGACCGGGCTGCAAGCGCGCTACCTGGAACTCGAGCTCACCGAGGGCCTGCTGATGGACACCGAGATAGTCGGCGCCGCGCTGGCCGGACTGCGTGCGCTGGGCGTAAAAATCACCATAGACGATTTCGGCACCGGATATTCGTCGCTCTCGTACCTGAAACGCTATCCCATCGACAAGCTCAAGATAGATCGGTCCTTCATCGGCGATCTGGGCACCGACGTCGACGACCGCGCCATCGCCGCCGCCATCATCAACCTGGCGAGAACGCTCAATCTGACGGCGCTGGCCGAGGGCGTGGAACGGCAGGAACAACTCGATTTCCTGCGCGCGCAAGGCTGCAACGAATTCCAGGGCTATCTCGCCGGCAGTCCGGTTCCGGCGGAGGAGTTCGACGGGTTTGCGCGGTCCTGAACGGATGGGACCGCGGCTTGCGGCTCGCCAGAGGCAGGGGAAATGCGCGAACAGGTCCGCTGGCGAATATCAACTTCCCTTGAACACCGGCTTGCGCTTTTCGTTGAAGGCCTTGATGCCCTCGTAGCGGTCCTCGGTCTCGACCAGATGATTGTAGGCCTCGACCTCGAAGCGGTAGGCGGTTTTCAGCTCCATCTGCATGCCGTAGCGCACCGATTTCTTCACCTGCCGGATGGACAGCGGCGCATTGGCGGCGATGGCGCGCGCGGTGTCGAGCACCTTGGGCATCAGTTCCTCCGGCTCGCACAACTGGTTGACCACGCCCCAATCGTAAGCCTGCTGCGCGCTGAACGGGCGCGCAGTCATGATGATTTCCTTGGCGCGGCGCTCGCCCACCGCGCGCGGCAGGTTCTGCGTGCCGCCGGCGCCGGGCATGATTCCCAGGGTCACTTCAGTCAGCGCGAAGCGCGCGGTTTTCACCGCGTAGGCAAAATCGCAGGAAAGCACGGCCTCGAAGCCGCCGGCGTAGGCGTGGCCGTTGACCGCGGCGATCACCGGCAGGGGCAGATCGGTCAGCGCCCAGTAGTGGCGCTCGAAAATTTCGTGTTGGCGCCGCCATTGTTCCCGCGTCATGCCGACGCGCTCCTTCAGGTCGGCGCCGGCGCAGAACACCTTGTCGCCGGCTCCGGTAAGCACCACGCAGCGAATGTCGCCCGAATCTTCGGTCAGGCGCGTCCATAGGTCGAAAAAATCGCGGCCCATCTGCGTATTCAGCGCGTTGGCGATTTCCGGCCGGTTGAGTGTCACCAGCAGCACATGCGGCGCGGCGGTTTCGGTCTTGAGGGTTTGATAGGTGGGCAGATCCATGTTTCTATGACTCCCGGGAATTCGAAATTTGTCTGGCGCTCCCGCCCCCGAAACGTGCCTGGACCGGAACAATGCCCCGTCGGCGCATCATTTCCCGGCGCCGCCGAGAAAACTTTCGCTCCAGCGCGCGTAGTCGGCGTCGCGGCTGAGTTGCTGCATCTGCTGCGCCGAGGCAAGGTTCGCAAGCCTCGCGGGCGGGGTGCCTTCGCGCAGCGCTTTCATGGTTTCGTGCACCGCCGCCACCGCGGCCATGAACGGCTGGTGCCCCTGCAGGCTGATGCGCACACCGTGTGCGCCCAGAAAGTCGCGCTCGTTCAGGTCGGCGCCGACGCCGCCGAGCACGATGGGGATCCTGCAGCCGGCGGCGAGTGCCTCGAGCTGCACGCGCGTGCGCACGCCGAGGAAGAACAGCGCATCGACGCCCGCCGCTTCGTAGGCTCTGCCTCTGGCCAGCGCGTCATC
>JAENXP010000009.1 GCA_016649475.1 Burkholderiales bacterium
CGTGTACTGCGAGCCGGTAACGCAGGCCTGCTGCAGGCCCGCATCGAGCAGCGCGAATTTTTCCTGCGGCATGTTGCGCAGCAGATTGTAGGCGCCCGACATCCAGTGCACCGAGAAGACATCGCGGCAATCGGCAAAACCGGGGTCGACTTCCTCCACCTGCGCGCCCAGGCCTGACAGCACTTTGACCGCGTCCGCGACGCGCGCTTCGACCTCGGCGTCGACGTGCTTCACGTAGCCCAGCCGCGGGCTATAGGCGATGCGCAGGCCTTTCACGCCTGCGTCCAGCCCCTGGGTCCAGTCGATATTTGCATAAGGCAAGGCAGTCCAGTCGCGCGCATCTGGCTGCGACAGCACGTTCAACATCAGCGCGCAGTCGGCAACCGAGCGCGCCATCGGGCCGACATGCGCCACCGTGCCGAAGGGCGAGAGCGGCCAGGCCGGCACGCGGCCGAAGCCGGCCTTGATACCGGAAATGCCGGCAAAGGAACAGGGAATGCGGATCGAGCCGCCGCCGTCGGTACCGACCGCGAGCTGTCCCATGCCGGCCGCGACTTGCGCCGAGGCGCCGCCGCTGGAGCCGCCGGGCGTGCGCTCAAGGTTCCAGGGATTGCGCGTGACGCCGGTGAGCGCGCTGTCGGTCACGCCTTTCCAGCCGAATTCGGGCGTGCAGGTCTTGCCCAGCAGCACCGCGCCGTTTTCGCGCAGGCGCGCCGTCGCCGGGCCGTCTTCCAGCCACGGGCCGGCGGGATCGACGGTTTTGGAACCGCGCAGCGTGGGCCAGTCGCGGGTGAGGATCAGGTCCTTGATCGAGGCGGGCACGCCGTCCACCGGGCCCAGGGGCGCGCTTTTCATCCAGCGCGCCTCGGAAGCGCGCGCGGCGGCGAGCGCACCGGCTTCGTCTACGCGACAGTAGGCGTTCAGCTTCGGGTTGAGTTCGCCTATGCGCGCGAGCACCGCCTGAGTCACCTCGACCGGCGACAACTGTTTCGCCCGATAGCGCTGTACCAGTTCGGTGGCGGAAGTGTAGGCAAGTTCGGCGCTCATATCGTGTCCTTTATATCCAAGGCAAGATTTTTATGTTCCGGTCCGACTAGTGGAAACGCGGGGGGAGGAATCCCCTCGCCTTGTTTCAGACCTTCAAGCGACGCGCTTGAGCGCGGCGCCCAGCTTGTCTACCATTTCGTCGATGTGCCGCTTCTCGACAATCAGCGGCGGCGACAGCGCCAGCGTATCGGCTGCAGGCCGCACCAGCAGTTGGCGTAGCAGTCGGTGAAGACGTCGAAGGCGCGCGCTCCGACTTTGCCCGGGCGCGCCTCCAACTCGATCACCCCGATCAGCCCCAGGTTGCGGATGTCGATGAGCCCGGGCAGGCCTTTGAGCGCATGCAGTGCCTGTTCAAAATACGGTGCGATGGCGGCGGCGCGCTCGAACAGGCCCTCCTCCCGGTAAACATCTATCGTGGCGCACGCAGCCGCCGCTGCGACCGGATGCCCGGAGTAAGTGTAGCCGTGGAAAAGCTCGATCGCACCCTCCGGCCCCTGCATGAACGCCTCATGGACGCGGTCGTGCGCGATTACGCCGCCCATCGGAATAGTGCCGTTGGTGACGCCCTTGGCAAAGCTGATGAGGTCGGGCACGACGCCGAAATAATCCGCGGCAAACGCTTTGCCCAGGCGACCGAAGCCGGTGATCACTTCGTCGAATATGAGCAGGATCCCGTGTTTGTCGCAGATCGCGCGCAGGCGCTCGAGATAGCCCTTGGGCGGGATCAGTCCACCGGTGGAACCCGCCACCGGCTCGACGATCACGGCCGCGATGTTGGATGCATCGTGCAGCGGGATGATGCGGTTCTCCAGTTCGTCGGCGAAATGCGCGCCCCACTCGGGCTGGCCGCGCGAATAGGCCTGCTGCTCGAGGTCCCAGGTGTGGCGCAGATGGTCCACGCGCGGCAGCAGGTTGCCGAAGGTCTTGCGGTTGTTGGTCATGCCTCCGACGGAGATGCCGCCGAAACCGGTGCCATGGTAGCCGCGCTCGCGGCCGATCAGCACCGTACGCGTTCCCTCGCCGCGCGCGCGATGGTAGGCAAGCGCGATCTTGAGCGCGCTGTCCACTGCTTCCGATCCTGAATTGGCGAAAAACACATGGTCCAGGCCCGGCGGTGCGAGAGCGGCGATTTTCTGCGCCGCCTCGAAAGCCTTCGGATGGCCCATCTGAAAAGTGGGCGCAAAGTCCAGTTGATCGAGCTGCGCCTTCACCGCATTGACGATTTTCTCCCGCCCGTGGCCGGCATTCACGCACCACAGGCCCGCCGTGCCGTCGAGCACTGCGCGCCCGTCATGCGCGCTGAAATGCATGTCCTTCGCGCTCACCAGCAGGCGCGGCGCCTGCTTGAACTGCCTGTTGGCGGAAAAAGGCATCCAGAATGCCGAGAGATCTATGCCCAGTTCGGTTTCGATGGTGCCCATGACCGCCCCCTTTCTAAACGCCGGCTTTTTCGAGGAAGCCGGTCAGCGTCTGGTTGAACGCGTCCGGCTGCTCCAGATTTGACAGATGCGCTGCGGAAGGAATGATCACCAGCTTGGAGCCTGGCAGCGCCTGGTGGATTTCCTCGGCCATGGCCACCGGCGTGCCGGGATCGTCCTTGCCCACGATGACCACGACAGGGCAGGCGATTTCCTTCAAGCGCGCGGTCAGGTTGATCTTCGGGATTGCATGGCTGCAGCCGACATAGCCCGGCACCGGCGTGGCGCGTATCATGGCCGCCACTTTATCCACCACTTGCGGGTGCGACTTTCTGAACGGCTCGGTAAACCAGCGCGCCAGCGTGGACTCGACCAGCGCCTCCATGCCTTGCGCCTCGACCGTCTTGATGCGCTCGGTCCACAGGCCGGCGGCCTCGGCCGGATAGCGGCTGGTGGTGTCGCACAAGGCCAGGCTCTTGAACATGCCCGGGTATTTGAGCGCGTAGGTCTGGCCTATCATCCCGCCCATGGACAAGCCGACGAAATGGGTGGACTGCACACCCAGGCCCTGCAGCAGGGCGTGCAGGTCGTCCGCCAGCAATTCCAGCGTGTAGGCGCCGGCCGGTGCGCCGCTTGCGCCGTGGCCGCGGGTATCGTAGCGCAATACCTTGTAGCGCTTGGACAGGCGCTTCGCCTCCTCGTCCCACATATGCAGATTGCAGGCGAGGGAGTGGCTCATGGTGAGCCAGGGGCCTTCACCCTCGATTTCATAGTTGACGTCGATGCCGTTGGCCTTGGTTTTCATGTCGGTTTCCTGTGTCGTAAATTTCGAAAGCTGCGTCCGTCATTGTGACAGACGCCGGCGTTTTGCGCCGCCGGAGCTGCTCACCTTCTGCGGCCGCGGCACGAAGATGGTGAACGTCCCCAGCGCCTGCGCCACCTGCTGCCGGCCCACGCTGAGATGCGATTCGAGCACCGCGATGCGGCTACCGCGGTGCACCAGCCGCGTGCGGCAGCGGATCTTGCCCTTGGTCACCGGTCGCAGGAAATGGATTTTGATTTCGACAGTGGCGCAATACTCTCCCGGCGCCAGCGTCGTATGCAGCGCAGCGCCCATCACGGTATCGGCCATGGCGAACAGCGCGCCGCCGTGGAGGACGCCGTTCGGATTGAGCAGCTCCGGCCGCAGCTCCAGCGCTGCCGCGCAGGCGCCGCTGCCGCGCCCTCCTGCCTTCAGCGTAAAACCGACGAGCTCGGCGAACGGGTTCTTCAAACTGACTGCTCCGAAAAATGGGGAATATGGCGAGGGGGTGCGCCCCCTGGTGGCGCGTCCCGCTAGTCTCTCTCGCGCGCGATGCGCACGACCTCCGGTATCCGGCGCAGTCCGCGCTTGATGCGTGCCAGATGCTGGCGATCGGCGACCTGCAAGGTAATGCGCATCTCGGTGTACGCGCCGCGTTCCTCGTCCATGATGACGTTGTCGATATTGGCGCCTCCCGCGGCGATCCCTCCCGCCACCTTGGCCAGCACGCCGCGCTGGTTGATTACCGTGATGCGAACACCCACATCGAACAGGCGCGTGGGTTCATGTGCCCACTCCACGTCCAGCCACTTGTCCGGGTCGGTGCGCGACCGGGCTGCGGTAGGGCAGTCGTGGGTGTGGATCACTATGCCCTGGCCCTTCTTGATCGAACCGATGATGGGGTCGCCGGGAATCGGCCGGCAGCATTTGGCGAACTGCACCGCCATGCCTTCGGAGCCGCGGATCACGATCGGCCCGGCATTGCCCTCGGCCAGCGGCTGCTCGGATGCGGCCAGCAGCCTGCGCGCCACCACGGCAGCAAAACGCTTGCCCAGTCCGATGTCGGCAAACAACTCCGTGCGCGATTTGGCGGTGAGGTCGCGCAGCAGTTTTTCCCACTGCTCCTCGCCGATCTCGGCCAGATCCGTATTCAGCGCGCGCAAGGCCTGGCTCAGCAGCTTTTCCCCAAGTTCGACCGACTCCTCGTAGTGCATGGTCTTGAGGAAATGGCGGATGTGCGAGCGTGCCTTGCCGGTCTTGACGTAGTTGAGCCAGGCCGGATTCGGGTTGGCATGCGCGGCGGTGATGATCTCGATGCGGTCGCCGTTCTTGAGTTCGGATCGAAGCGGCGCAAGTTCGTGGTTGATCTTGGTGGCGACGCAGCGGTTGCCGATATGGGTGTGCACGGCGTAGGCGAAATCCACCGCGGTAGCGCCGCGCGGCAGCGCCATGATCTTGCCCTTGGGCGTGAATACGTAGACTTCGTCCGGGAACAGATCGACCTTGATGTGTTCCAGGAACTCCGCAGCGTCGCCGCTTTCGCTCTGTATGTCGAGCAGCGACTGCAGCCAGGCGTGCGTCTGGTGCTGCAGTTCGTTGATACTGGCATCGGAGGTCTTGTAGAGCCAGTGGGACGCGACCCCTGCTTCTGCCACCCGGTGCATATCGCGCGTGCGGATCTGTATTTCCAGCGGCGCAGCGAACGGGCCGAAAAGCGTCGTGTGCAAGGCCTGATAACCGTTGACTTTCGGAATCGCGATGTAGTCCTTGAACTTGCCCGGGACCGGTTTGTACAGACTGTGCAACGCGCCCAGCGCGAGATAGCACGCCGACCTGTCCTCGACGACTACGCGGAAGCCATAGATGTCGAGCACCTGCGAGAACGACAGGTTCTTCTCCAGCATCTTCCTGTAAATGCTGTACAGGTGCTTCTCGCGCCCGCTGACCTCGGCCTCGATGCCGGCTTCGGGCAGGCGCTGCTTGATTGCCTTGAGGATCTTGCCCACCACCTGGCGGCGGTTGCCGCGTGCGGACTTGGTCGCTTTGGCCAGCACCCGGTAACGCATGGGGTACAGGTGCGAGAACGCAAGCTCCTGCATCTCCTGGTACAAATTGTTGAGCCCCAGCCGGTTGGCGATGGGGGCATAGATGTCCAGCGTTTCACGCGCGACACGGCGGCGCTTGGCCGGTGGCACCGCTCCGAGCGTGCGCATATTGTGCAGGCGGTCGGCGAGCTTGATCAGAATGACGCGCACATCGCGCGCCATCGCCAGCAGCATTTTGCGGAAGTTCTCCGCCTGCGCGTCCTGTTGCGACTGGAACTCGATCTTGGCCAGCTTGGACAAGCCGTCGACCAGCTCGGCTACCGGTTTGCCGAAGCGCCGGCTGATCTCCGCCTTGGAGACTTTCGTGTCCTCCATGACGTCGTGCAGCAAGGCCGCCATCAGCGCCTGCGGGTCGAGGTGCCACTCTGCCAGGATCCCGGCCACCGCGAGCGGGTGCGAGATATACGGCTCGCCCGAATCCCGGTACTGCCCCTCGTGGGCCTTGCCGCTGAATTGGTATGCTTCCTCAATGCGCTCGATGTCGGGCGGCTTGAGGTAGTGCGCCAGATTGCCGGTAAAGTCAGCGAGAGCGTTCATCGTTGTCGGAACCTCCGCCGCGGCAAAAAGGCGGGGAGACCCGCCGGTGCTCAGGTGGCGTTGGACCGGTTGAGAATTTCCTTGCCGATCTTGCCCGCCGCGATCTCACGCAGGGCGATCACGGTGGCCTTGTCCTTGTCCGGGTCGACCAGGGGCGTAGCGCCGTTGGTCAACTGGCGCGCGCGATAAGTCGCAGCCAGGGTCAGTTCGAAACGGTTCGAGATCAGTTTCATGCAGTCGTCAACGGTGATACGGGCCATGATGTTCCTTGGTTAAGAGCTTGTCACAATGGTCTTGCGACAACGCCTGATTCAGCGGAGCACGCGGGGATGAATCTCCTCGAATCGCTCCCAAATCAAAACTTGAATACCTCCGGATGGCGCTCGAGCTGGCGTGAATAGACCAGCCTGGACGCACGCACGGCCGCGATCAGGTCGCGGCGCGCCTCCTCGAAGTCGTTGTTAATAATAACATATTCAAACTCCGCTGCGTGACTCATTTCATCGGCCGCAACGGCGAGCCGGCGTTGGACGACTTCTTCGCTGTCCTGACCGCGCCGGCGCATGCGCCGTTCCAGTTCCGCGATCGAGGGCGGCAGGATAAAAATGCCTATGGTATCGGCTACCAGCCGGCGCACTTGCTGCGCGCCTTGCCAGTCGATTTCGAGCAGGATGTCGCGGCCGGCGGCGCGTTGCGACCGGATCCAGGCCTCGGACGTGCCGTAGTGGTTGCCGTGCACTTCGGCGCTTTCGAGGAACTCGCCGCCCTCCAGCATGCCCATGAAACGGGTCTTGTCGATGAAGTGATACTCGCGACCGTCGATCTCGCCCAGCCGCGGCGCGCGCGTCGTGTAGGACACCGACAGGTGAATGTTCCTGTCCTCTTCCAGCAACTTTGCGGTGAGGGTCGATTTGCCGGCGCCGGAAGGAGCGCTGATGATGAACAGGCTGCCGCTCATTCGATGTTCTGAATCTGTTCGCGCATCTGCTCGATCAGCAGCTTGAGATCGATCGCGGCTTCGGAAACTTCCCTGGACACCGACTTCGACCCCAGGGTGTTGGCTTCGCGATTGAGTTCCTGCATCAGGAAATCCAGGCGCTTTCCCGCCGCGCCGCCGGCATCGAGGACGCGCCGCACTTCCTGCAGATGCGCCGCCAGCCGGTTGAGTTCCTCGGCGACATCGACCTTGATGCCGAATACGGATATTTCCTGGCGTATGCGCTCCTCGTCGTTGGACGCCAGCGCCTCGCGCAGCCGCGCCGCAAGCTTTTCCTGGTAGGCGGCAACGGCGAGCGGCAGCAAGGGCGCGACCTTGTCCACCAGCGCCTGCATTTTGGCGACACGCTCCAGAATCATGTCCCTGAGCTTGCCGCCCTCGCGCGCGCGCGTGGCGCCGAGTTCGGCCAGCGCGTCGCGCATCAAGGCGAGGCAGGGCTCGCGCAATTCATCGGCGGCGATCGCCGTATCGCCCAGCATGCCGGGCCAGCGCAGCACTTCGCCTACGCGCAGCGGCTGCGCCTCGGGCATCGAGGCGCGCACCTCCAGCTCCAGCACCGCCAGCTGAGCTAGCAGCTCGGCATTGAGCGAAAGCTGCTTGGCCGTGGCGTGCGCGGGCGTGAAGCTGACGCGGCAATCTATCTTGCCGCGTCCGATTTTCGCGGCAATCAGTTCGCGCAAATTCGGTTCGAGCGAGCGCAACTCCTCGATCACGCGAAACTGCAGATCGAGAAATCGGTTGTTGACGCTTTTCAGCTCCAGAAAAAGAGAGCCCTGCGCTGTTTCGCGCGCCAGCGCCGCATAACCGGTCATGCTTTGAATCATGTGAACCTGCGTAAGTGTAAGTGTGAGCTTGTAAGCTGTCGCCAACGGAGGGAACGCGCCGCCATGTATTTCCCAAAGCGGGACAATCATGTCTCCAGGTACGCTTTACTTTGCCTGCCCGGGCACCGAAAATGGCCGCAGTCGCAGACGTCTTGATCATCATCATAGCAGAGGCCGCACCCGCGCAATGGCGACGCAAGCCAACCAGCCGCTCCCCGACGGTTATCAGCTGCAAAACTACCGCATCCGCAAAGTGCTCTCGTGCGGCGGTTTTTCCATCGTCTATCTCGCCGAGGACGAGAACGAGGTGCCGATGGCGATCAAGGAATACCTGCCCGCCTCGCTTGCGCTGCGAAACCGGGGCGACGTGCTCCCCGCGGTGGCGGAGGAAAACCTGGCCACCTTCCGTTACGGCATGAAATGCTTTTTCGAGGAAGGCAAATCGCTCGCGGGACTGTCTCACAGCAACATCGTGCGCGTGCTGAATTTTTTTCGCGCCAACGAAACCGCATACATGGTGATGCGCTACGAGCGCGGGCGCACACTGCAGGAGCATATCCAGCACCACCGCGGCGGCATCAAGGAAGACTTTATTCGCCGGGTCATCACCCTGCTGCTGAACGGGCTGCGCGAAGTGCACACGAACAAGCTGCTGCACCTGGACATCAAGCCGGCCAACATTTTCATCCGCAACGACAGCTCCCCGGTCCTGATCGATTTCGGCGCTGCGCGGCAGACTCTCACTGAACACGCAACGCGCCTGAGCCCGGTTCATACGCCCGGCTTCGCCGCGCCCGAGCAATACCGCAAACGCGAGATGCTGGGACCCTGGAGCGACATCTACAGCATCGGCGCAACCATGTATGCCTGCTTCGACTCCGGCGCTCCGCCACCCGCCGACCAGCGCCTGGACAAGGACAAATACGTACCGGCAAGGAATCGCTGGGCCGGCAGGTACTCGGACCAGTTGCTGCAGACCATAGACTGGTGCCTGCGCCTGGATCACCTGCGGCGGCCGCAAAGCGTGTTCGCGCTGCAGAAAGTGCTGCTGCGCGAGCGCGACCCGACGGCTTCCCTGACTTCGCGCTCGGACGATTTCCGCAACCTGGTGCAAAAACTTGCCAACTGGCGTCCCGGACGCTAGGAATACTATGCAATTTTCAATCTACCAGGAGAGCCGGCGCGGCGCGCGCAAATCCAACCAGGACCGCGTCGCCTATTGCTACAGCCGGGATGCGCTGCTGATGCTGGTCGCAGACGGCATGGGCGGGCACCCGCACGGCGACCTGGCGGCGCAGATCGCGACGCAGTCCATCACCGCGGCATTTCGGCGCGCGGCCAGACCCAGGCTCGCCAATCCGCGCACGTTCTTGCGGGAGGCGTTCACCGAAGCCCATTACGCGATTATCCAGCATGCCGAAGACAGCGGGCTGCCCGAGTCGCCGCGCACCACCTGTGTCGCCTGCATCGTGCAGGACAATTCCGCCTCCTGGGCGCACGCGGGCGACTCGCGCCTTTACCATATCCGCGACGGCCGGATTCTGGCGCAGACCAAGGATCACTCCCTGGTACAGCAGTTGATCGACACCGGCCGCATACGCAAGGACGCGGCTGCCGCGCATCCGGAGCGTTCGCGGATTTTCAGCTGCCTCGGATCGGAGCGACTGCCGCGGGTGGACCTGACGCAACAGACGCCGCTTACGCCCCTCGACACCCTGATATTGTGCTCCGACGGATTATGGGGTCCGCTGTCCGAAAAAATAATCGGCAGCACCGTGCTGAAACTGGGCGTCATGCAGGGTGTTCCGGAACTGCTCGACGAAGCGGAGCAACGTGCAGGGCGCGAATGCGACAACCTCTCGGTGGTTGCATTGACCTGGGAAGGGCATTCCCAGGCCGAGCAGCCGGACCAGGCAGCGAGCTCGAGGATGCCGCCGGCATCGGCCGCCCCGCTGCCGCAGGCGCCGGGCGCGGCCCAGGCGCAGGACGCTTATCTGTCCGACGAAGAGATCGAACACGCCATAGCCCAAATTCGCAGTGCACTAAAAAGGCAGACAAATGACAAGACCTAGCAAACGCAGTTTCGATCAGTTGCGCGACATTCGGATCACTCGCGGGTATACCAAACACGCCGAAGGCTCGGTGCTGGTGGAGTTCGGCGACACGAAAGTGCTGTGCACCGCCAGCGTGGAAGAAAAAGTCCCCGGGTTTCTCCGGGGGCAAGGCCGCGGCTGGCTCACGGCCGAATATGGCATGCTGCCGCGCGCGACCAATACCCGCACCGCGCGCGAGGCCGCGCGCGGCAAGCAGTCGGGGCGGACGCAGGAGATCCAGCGCCTGATCGGGCGCAGCCTGCGGGCGATCGCGGACCTGTCCCTGCTGGGCGAGCGCACCATCCAGATCGACTGCGACGTGATTCAAGCCGACGGCGGCACGCGCACCGCCGGCATTACCGGCGCTTACGTGGCCACGCACGACGCAGTCACGCTGCTGCTGCAACGCGGCCTGATCCAAGGTACTCCGCTGTGCGATTTGGTCGCCGCGGTTTCGGTCGGAATGTACCAGGGACAGGCGGTGCTCGATCTTGACTACGCCGAGGATTCGGCCTGCGATACCGACATGAACGTGGTGATGACCGGGTCGGGCGGTTTTGTCGAGGGTCAGGGTACCGCCGAGGGCGCTCCGTTTTCGCGCCCGGAAATGGATGCGCTGCTGGCGCTCGCCCAGGCCGGCATCGCCCAGCTGGTCGCCAGGCAAAAAGAGGCGCTGGGCTTGGTCTAGTCAGCGCCTTTCAGGCGATATTGGCCGGGTCTCGTTCCTGGTGCAGGAACGGCTCGCCTCTGCCGCGGAATAAACCGCCCAGGACCTGACTCGAGCTAAATCAGCGCCGGCTGGTGCGCGCGCAGGAACCATCGGTCCAGTACCAGGCTGCGGGTAACCCAGCGGTTCCCCAGAAATGCACGGGCGAGGACGCCGCGCAAGAACCCGGGAACCAATTCCCCCGTCGCAGCCGTCTCCGGTCCCAAACGTGAGCTGAGCCGCTCGCAGTAGGCCTGCAGACGCTGAGTGCGGTAATCTCCCGCCGCTTGCGCGACGACGGCGGCCGCGATCAGACCGGATTCGACCGCCGGCCGTATGCCTTCGCCGCTTTGCGGGTAAGCCAGACCTGCGGCATCACCGACGAGCAATACGCCGTCGGCAATCAGCTTGCGCGAGGATAGTCCGCGCAGAAGATAGGCATGGCCGTGAAATCTGCCGGGAATGTCTTCGGGGATCCTGCCGCGCCGCTTGAGAAAATCGCAAAAATCGCCGAGTTGATCGGCGAGACCCTCATGGCCCTCCCGGCCCAGCCCGATATTGAGGTAGTTGCCTTTGCGCAGGCACCAGCCATAGCCATTCAGATCCCGGCAAAAATAGAGTTCCGGAGTATCCGCCCGAACCGGGCAAGCGGCGAGCTGCTGCGCGTTCATCTCGAATTCGATTTCCTTCGCCGTCACTGCGGCTTCGCTCGCCCCAAGCTTCGCTCCCAGCGACCGGGCCACCGGGCAAAAATGCCCTCCCGCGCCGATCAGCAGCGGGGTCGCGATGGCTTCGTTGACTATCCATAGTCCGCCTCGCCGCTCCAGGGATTTCAGTCCCTGGCCGAGGCGGGTGCGTGCGCCCGAGCGCTGCAGCAGGTAGTGGTCGAACTCGCAGCGACGTATGCCGAAGCTGACGGTGTTCTGATAGCGGGTCTCCAACTCGCCGCCGTGGATGAGCCCGGTGCGAAAAGCGCTTATCGGCTGCAACACGCGTTCTGCGGCATAGGCTTCGGTGTCTAGTTGCAGCGCCTGTACCACTGCCGGCGTAATCCAGCCGGCACAAACCTTGTCGCGCGGGAACGACGCCTTGTCGAGCACCAACACGTCCAGGCCGTGCCCGCGCAGTTTCCAGGCGCAGGATGAACCGGCCGGGCCGCCCCCTACAATGAGCGCGTCACAGGTTTGCATCGCGTGGTTTCAGGACTGGTAAAGGTACTGCCTGGTCCAGGGGATCGCGTTCTGTCCGGAGCGGTTGAAACACACCTGGAACAGCTGCATGTCTCCGGACCTGAATGCGGCAAGGGAGCCGGAAAGATACAGGCGCCACGCGCGCACGAACGCAGGATCGAACATCTGCGCCACGCGCTCGACGCTGGACTCGTAACGCTGCAGCCAGTGCTCCAGCGTCTTTGCGTAGTGCAGCCGCAGATTCTCCACGTCCAGCACGGAAAACCCGAAAGGCTCGAAGATCTGCATCATTTGCGCCAGACTCGGCGGCCCCGCGCCGGGAAAAATATTGCGTGCTATCCAGGGCGTCATCGGAGTGGGCCTATCCCTGCCTATGGAATGGATGAGCCCGCGGCCCGAATCCTTGAGGCTGCGGCCGATGACGGCGGCCAGGGCCGCGTACTGGTCCGTCCCGACGTGTTCGAGCATGCCGACAGAGACGAACGCATCGAACTCGCCGCGGGCGTTGCGGAAATCGTCCTCGATGAACTGCACCCTGTCCCCCAGGCCTTCCGCCAGCGCGCGTTGACGCGCGTGCGCGATCTGCTCTTTGGATATGTTGTAGGCTTTTACCGTTGCGCCGTAGTTTTTGGCCATATGCAGCGCCAAAGCACCCCAGCCGCAGCCGGTCTCGAGCACTGATTCGCCGGGCGCGAGGCGCAGCTTGCGGCACACGTAGTCTAGCTTGGCCGACTGCGCCTGCTCCAGCCCCATGGCTGGATCGGGAAAATAGGCACAGGTATACACCATCTCCCGGTCGAGCCAGAGCTTGTAGAAATCGTTGCCGATATCGTAGTGGTGGTGGATGTTGCGCCGCGCCCTGGGCAGGGTGTTGCGCAGTGGTGCGTTGAACGGCGCCAGCAGCTTTTGCCCGATCTGACCCGACCTGGTTCGCGGCAGCGCCCGATAGATCGCCTCAATGCAATCGACCAGGTCGCCCTGCACGTCGATGCGTTCTGCGGTGTACATTTCACCGAATCCGAGCTCGGGGTTGGCAAGCAGCTGCAGCAAGGCGCCGCGGTCGCGTATCAGAACCCGCGCGACCGGCGGATTCCTTGGGCTGGCGATTACCTGCCCGTCCCACAAAACCAGCTCCAGTGGTGGTTTGCCCAGGACCTCCATCATCCGCGCGAGCAGCAACTTTTCGGCGGAGAAAACCTCGTTGCCCGGAATCTGGCGCGGCTCGGTTTCGCGCGATGCACGATCTGCGCCGCCGTCCATCGCTTTAGCATACGCTTCGGTTCGCTCTTGGCTCATGTCGACACCTCGCAATCGTAGCCCGTACTTGCTCTGAATATCTTCCCACACCCGCGCGCGACGGCGCAATTACCCTATGCGGGGTAGTTTGTTCTTCTCCATGCGCGCTTTTTCGCGCAGCGCAAGCGACTACGATTTCTTTCTGTCGCCGGCAGGTCCGGGGATGCCCGCCTTGTCGCAGTTGCTTCGGCGTTGCGCGCAGGCGCACGCTATCTTTAGCGTATGGCCTCAAGCTACCCCGCCCCTGCTCGCGCGGCTTGACAATAGTCACTCGGGCTCCAGCTAGGCCTGAAGTCGCCGCTGGAGTGACGGCCGCAGGGTAAAATGTTCACATGAAAAAACTAGTCGTCGCCAGCAGCAACCCCGGCAAGCTGCGCGAAATCCAGGCGATACTCGGCCCGCTGGACTACGAGGTCCTGACCCAGACCGCGCTGGGCATCGCGGACGCGGAGGAGCCGCATGTCACCTTCATCGAGAATGCGCTCGCAAAAGCGCGCCATGCGGCCGGACTGGCGGGCCTGCCGGCACTGGCGGACGATTCCGGGGTGTGTGTACCCGCGCTAGGCGGCGAACCGGGCGTGCACTCGGCGCGCTACGCGGGCAACGCGGCCGGCCGCGAGGAGCGCGACGCAAGCAACAACCACAAGCTGGTAGCCGCGCTCGCAGCTTGCGGCGACCGCCGCGCATATTATTATTGCGCCATGGTGCTGGTGCGCCATGCAGCCGATCCGCAGCCGCTGATCGGCGAAGGCTATTGGTGGGGGGAGATCAGCGCGCAGGCGCGCGGCGGCAACGGTTTTGGCTACGATCCGCATTTCTTTCTCCCGCAGCTGGGGCAGACCGCGGCCGAACTCGATTCCGAGCACAAGAACAGGCTCTCGCATCGCGGCCAGGCGCTGCGCCAGCTGGTGGAAAAATTGCGCGGATTTCCGTGATCGGCATTGCCTCGACCCGCTGCGCCGATGTCGGCTGAGCACACAAACATCGTTTCGCAGCCGGGCAGCGCAAGCCTGAAGTCGCTGCCGCCGCTGTCGCTCTACGTGCACATCCCGTGGTGCGTGCGCAAATGCCCATATTGCGATTTCAATTCGCACGAGGTCCGGGGCGAGGCGCCGGAGCAGGACTATGTGCGGGCATTGATCGCCGACCTGGAACTCGCCCTGCCGCAGATCTGGGGCCGGCGTGTGTACTCGGTGTTTTTCGGCGGCGGCACGCCCAGCCTGTTTTCCGCCCGGGCGATCGAGGAACTGCTGGCGGCGTTTCGCGCCCGACTCAATCTCGCCGCCGATGCGGAAATCACCCTGGAAGCCAATCCGGGCACGTTCGAATCGGCCAAGTTCCGCGACTACCGCGCTTGCGGGGTCAACCGCCTGTCGATCGGCATCCAGAGTTTCAATCCCGCGCAGCTGCGCGCACTGGGCCGCATTCACGACGGCGAAGAAGCGCGCCGCGCAATCGCCATCGCGCAGGCGCATTTCGACAACATCAACCTCGACCTGATGTACGCGCTGCCACAGCAGACTTTGCAGCAGGCTGAAGAGGACATCGAAACGGCGCTGGGCTTGGGCACGCCCCATCTTTCCGCGTATCACCTCACGCTCGAACCCAACACCCTGTTTCACCGCCATCCACCGCCGCTGCCGGACGGCGAACTTGCCGCCGACATGCAGGACATGATCGAAGCGCGGCTCGCCGGCGGCGGTTACGTCAATTACGAGACCTCGGCCTTCGCACGGCCGGGGCAGGAGTGCCGGCACAATCTCAATTACTGGCGCTTCGGCGACTACCTCGGCATCGGCGCCGGCGCCCATTCCAAGCTTTCGTTTCCCGATCGCATACTGCGCCAGATGCGCTACAAGCAGCCGCGCGAATATATGCGGAAGACGGCAGCCGGCTCACCCGTGCAGGATGAGCACGTGGTTACGCGCAGGGACCTGGGCTTCGAGTTCATGATGAACGCGCTGCGCCTGGCCGGGGGCGTGGAGGCGGCGCTGTTCGCAGAGCGCACCGGCCTCGCCCTCAACGCAATGGAGCAGCCCTTGCGGGAAGCGGTGCAGCGTGGTCTGATTACGCGTGACCATGTGCGCATTGCACCGACGAAACGCGGGCAGCGGTTCTTGAACGACCTGTTGCAACTGTTCCTGCCCACGGACGGGAGCAACTCGACCGGCGCTTGAAGGAGAACAATATGAACTGGACCGGA
>JAENXP010000790.1 GCA_016649475.1 Burkholderiales bacterium
GCCGCTTGCGTCTGAAATGATCGCGCATGGCGTTGGTGGCGATCCGGAAGAGGTAATTCTTGCGATGGTCGTCGTCCTCGCCCTCGAAGCCCGAGCGGAGAAACCGCAGGTAGGCCTCTTGGAGCAGATCGTCGGCCAACGTCAGATCTCCGCACGCCCGGATCAGGTAGGCCCGCAACGGGCGGGCGGTGCGATGGTAGAGACGGCCGAAGACCGTCTCATCCATGATCGCCGCCACCGCCGTGTCCACCACCCGGGACCTGGGCAGAGAAAGTGCCATCGGAATCATCACCGCGAATTCCCACGCCGCCTACGGTATCAAGCCTCGTCGCTCGCGGAACCGTTGACCAGTCCCCATTTCTTCGAAAAGAAGTAGGCTGCTCCACTCGATGCCAGGAAACCCAGGCCAAGACAGAGGCCCAACACTCCGACGACGGTGAAGGCCTCAAACGTGTGGGGGAGCAAGGTGCGCAGAAACAGGAACCCAACCGCCAACAGACTCAACACCGCTCCAGCCTGAAGCGCGCTGAGGATCCGACCGTAGGGATTGCCGCGTTCCTGGGTTGCAAACGCAAACACATTCTCACTGGCGCCGCTGCGCAGATACTCAACGGCTTCCGGCGACGAACCGAGCTTGTCGAGCAGCTTGTCCTGGAAGGCGTAGTGGTGCTTCATGTGTGATTTGGTCTGGAAAAAGTTGAGCATCGTTTTGAAGGCCCAACCAAAAATCACAAACATGGTGGGCATGACGATGATCATGATCATGGCTTCTTCTTGTTGTCCGTTCATGAGGTCCTCCTCGTATATCAGTCACCAGTCACTACGTGACGGCGGTCACGATGGTTAGCAGGCTGCGTGTTATGATCTCGCCACCGATTGAAAATCAAGGAGACCACGGTGAAGAAGCCCATCATGCGTGTGACCATTCTGTGCGCCGCCATCGTCCTCGTCCTGGCCTCGACCACCTTGTCCGCCGAGGACGACTGGAAGTCCCTGAAACAGGAATCGAAAAGGATGAAGATCAACGAGACGGCCCAGCAGGCACTCGACACGCTCTTCGCCGACAACCCGAAAGCCAAGGAGCTGTATGAAAACTCCTACGGCTGGGCGGTGTTCGACAACCTCAAGCTGGCTTTCGGTTTCTCAGGCGGCGGAGGCAACGGCGTGGCGGTAAACAAGAAAACCGAAGCAAAAACCTACATGCAGATGGGCACCGCCGGGATCGGCATCGGTCTCGGCGCCAACAAATACCAGATCGTCTTTCTGTTCCAGGATTCCCAGACTTTCGACAACTTCGTCAACAAGGGCTGGCAGGCCGATGCCGGCGCCACCGCGGCAGCGGGCAAGCACGCCGCCGAGGCCAAGACCGACTTCACCAACGGGCTCGCCATTTACCAGATGACCGAGAAAGGGCTGATGGCCAACGCCGATATCGCCGGCACCAAGTACTGGAAGAACGACAAGCTGAATTAAGGCATTTGGTCGAAATCAGCTTCCGAACGACGGCAACCGGTCACGGACGCCGGATGCTGGATGTTTGATTTTGGATATTTGATGTTTGATGGGGAGTGCGACGGCCATACCGAAGCACCTGAATCCAATATCAAAAATCCAATATCAAAAATTCACGTCGGTGCCGGCAGTAATCCGTTGGTGGTGTCCGCCTACCAATATTCAGTAGTAACGCTGACCGGTCCGCTGATGCGGGCGCAGCAGGCGAGCC
>JAENXP010000393.1 GCA_016649475.1 Burkholderiales bacterium
ACCCCGTGCGCGTGAAACTAATGTTTTCGTTTGACGAACTCCATCCTGGGCGAACTTACATCCACTTGAGGTCTGCAGTTTTTTGTTGCACATACAGGTTGTTATTCGTCAACGTTGAAGCTACCGAAAGCTAACGAATTGTAATATTTGATTTTTGCGACGATTTGTACGATAAATAGAAATAGACCCAAACGGAAGCACTAAAAGCAGTTTCCGTGAAACATGCGAAATTGTGCCAGATTGCAATGTTCCAGAGGTTCCGCTTATTAGGGCGCCGAGGGAAGAAGATGGAAGATTTCACCAAACTAAATCTGGTTGGACAAGCGCCGGCGTTCCTTTGCGTCCTTCGTTTGATCAGGAAGTTTTCTGCCTGCGATGCAACCGTGTTGGTTCAGGGGGAAACCGGAACCGGTAAGGAGCTGGCTGCCCGGGCGATCCATTATCTGGGTGCGCGGCGGAGTCACCCTTTCATTCCCGTCAACTGTGGCGCGCTTCCAGACTCGCTGATCGAGAACGAGCTCTTCGGCCACGTCAGAGGCGCGTTTACAGACGCGCGTGAGAGTCAAAGCGGTTTGATCGCGACTGCAGAAGGCGGGACATTGTTTCTGGACGAAATTGAAGCCCTCTCACCGAAGGGGCAGGTCGTGTTGCTTCGATTTCTTCAGGATCGGGCTTATAAGCCTCTAGGTGGCAAAACACAAACTTCTGGCGATGTCCGGGTTATCGTGGCGAGCAACGCGGACGTTGCGCACCTTGTACGAACGGGTTTATTTCGCGAGGACCTCTTGTACCGGTTGACGATATTGTCACTCAGAATGCCGGCGTTGCGTGAACGTACAGGGGATCCGACTGCGCTTGCGCGGCATTTCATCGGCCGCTTTGCACGGCAATACGCGCGGCCCGAGTGCGAATTGGATAGCGAGTCCATGGATTTTCTCTGCGATTACGACTGGCCGGGAAACGTGCGCGAGCTCGAGAACTTGATTCATCGCGAGTTCTTAATGGCCGAGGAGTCGACGCTGCGTATTGCCGCGTCCAATCTCGGTCTGAGGTTCTCAACCGCGTCAGAAAAGCCCACTTTCGAGCGTCGGATACCTTTCGAGCTTGGTTTTCGTAGAGCCAAGGCGTTAGTCGTCGCAGAGTTCGAACGCGAGTTTATTCATCGAGCACTTTCGAACTGCCAGGGAAACGTTTCGGCGGCGGCGCGCCTGATCGGCAAGGAAAGGCGCGCCATGGGAAAGTTATTGAGAAAACACAATATCGACCGCAGCACTTTCAATTAGTCATTCCGTACGGGTCTCAGACCCGTGCCGTCGAGATCGTCCGAAGCGCGCGCCCGTTGCCGCAGAATATTTTCTTCAATGACCCCTGTTTAACGCAGCGTGCACTGCCAGCTGGCCGATCGCAATTCACCGCTGAATCACAAGTAGTCTCCGGGTTATCGCACACCCTGGGTGGGTCGAATCCGCCCCGCAATCACATTGCTGATTTTGCAGCGTTTTGGTGCCGAGAGGCGCCTTGACAGGCGGGTCAAAAAAGACCCGGCCTGATGTAATCCGCTTCCATAACCACGCGTCCAAACAACAACTTAACGCGCGATGTGGCCCTGGACCGCAGCTTGCGAATAAGCAGTACGTAACCAGGCCTAAGAGGAGGCCGGGCGCAAATGAATAGGCGCGATGAAATCGTGAGGGCGATCGGCCGCGAGATCGAGCTGCACTTCGAGGCGCATCCGAACGCCGCCGATACAGCCGAAGGAATTCTGCGATGGTGGCTACCGCAGGAAGGGGTGGAGGTTTCCTTGGAAAATGTGCAGCGCGCGCTCGATAGGCTCCTGGCGAGCGGTCACATCGCGGAGCGACGCATGTCCGACGGACGCCGCCTGTATGCGCGAGCACGCAAGCCGAGTGCCGACGCCGGGTGACACCACACGCATGCGAAAGCGCTTCCAAGGCACGGGGACCGGCTGATGCAAAAGCGACCTCCCGTATTGCGGGAGATACATGAGCACGATTCAGACTAACAACGGAGGCTGACAAGCATGCCTGAACAATTGAAGTGGAGCTATTCGGTGCAAGCGGCTCGCGGCCCCACGATTGCGGGGAATGGCATCCTCGAAGTCGATGCATATCTAAAGCTGAACGTGGCCGTGCCGGCTGCAGGCAGTCTGGATGTCGAGGTGCTGCCCGATGGCGGCGGCAGCGTGCAGCTTCTGGTTATCAACCCGGCGAAACCGAGCGGGGAGCTGACCTACCTTGTCGGCGCCGACAAGGTTCCACTCGACGGTCCCCACGTACTGATTGGTGCAGGCGCGGTGAGTTTGCTCGCCGGAACAATCGGCACCTTGCAATTCGAGAATGCCGGAGCCGAGGAGGCGGAAATCTCGATTCTGGCCGGCCGGGACGCGACTCCGTGAACGTACCCGCACCGAGAACGCTTTCACGCACCCCCATGAGGATTTCTCCATGCCCGCAACTCTGACCTATCCTGGCGTCTACATCGAGGAAGTGCCCAGCGGCGTACGTACGATCACCGGCGTCGCGACGTCCATCGCACTGTTCATTGGCTGGGCCGCGCGTGGTCCAACGGACCGCGCCGTGCGCATCTCAAGCTTTGCGGACTACCAGCGAACCTATGGCGGGCTCGACCGCCGTACGTTGCTCGGTTATTCCGTGAAGCACTTCTTCGACAATGGCGGTGCCGATGCTTACGTTGTCAGACTCGTCGGTGCCGGAGCAATGACGGCGTCGGTGGTTATCGGCCAACTCACCGTCGATGCCAACTCGCCTGGCGATTGGGGCAACCACTACCGCATCCGCACCAGGCAGAGGGCGGCACCAGATAACGCGCGTTTCAGGATTGAGGTACTTGATGAGGATAACAACGACGCCGTCGTCGAGAGCTTCGAGAATATCTCGATGGACAGCGCTGACCCTCGATTTGCGGAGAGCGTGATCAACAATCGCTCCGCCTTCATTTCGGCTACCGTCGCTGCCAACACGGCACCGGCCGACGGCACCAACGATCTCGTCGGCGGTGACGACGGCGCGGTGCTCGTGCCGGACACGGTCAACTTCAACGCCGCGCTTCTGGCGCAGTTCGGCATCGGCAGCATCACCGAGCGCATCGACATCTTCAACTTGGTGTGCGTACCGGGCGAAACCCATGCGGCGACGTTGGCTGCGCTGCAAGGGCACTGTCGGCGCCGCCGCGCGTTTCTGGTCGTCGACGCTGATTCCACGGCCACCGTGGCCTCGCTCGGTACCGGCGCGCCACCCGCGCTTACCGGCTCGGATGCGCCGAACTCTGCCATCTTCTTTCCGTGGGTGCGCGCGCCTGACCCCATGCGGCAAGGAGCGCTGGCCGACTTTCCGCCTTGCGGCTACGTGGCTGGCGTATTTGCGCGCACCGACAGCACGCGCGGTGTGTGGAAGGCGCCGGCGGGCAGCGAAGCGTCGCTCAACGGCGTCACCGGGTTGACCATCACTATGAACGACGCCGAGAACGGTCAGCTAAACCCGCTTGGCGTCAACTGCCTGCGCACCCTGCCAGTCTACGGCAACGTCGTGTGGGGCTCGCGCACGCTTCATGGGCAGAACGACCGCGGCTCGGAATGGAAGTACGTGCCGGTGCGGCGCATGGCATTGTTCCTCGAGGAAAGCCTGTA
>JAENXP010000186.1 GCA_016649475.1 Burkholderiales bacterium
CGCCGCGAGCCCGGTAAGCGTGACCGTGCTGCCCGACACCGTGGCGGTGTAGCCATGACCGCCGGTGGTGGTGCAATTGCCTACCAGTGACGTCGTGCAAAGATTGATCTGGTCCCTGATGTTAATGGCCAGGGTGCTGGTGGAGGTGCTGGCGGCGGCGGCACCGGACATGATCTGCTTTGCGCCGTTCACGACGATGCCACTTACGGAGGTGCTGGTGGGACTGCTGCCGCCAACCGCTATGGTGGCAGTTGTGGCAGTCGCGGTGTCCGACAGGCTGACCCGGGTGAACACGTCGCGGCCGGGCGCTGAATTATCCGCACTGCCGCATTCGCTGTAGAAGACATTGCTGGTGCTGTTGTAGTTCCTCTGCAACTGGGTCAACTGGCTGCCCGAATAATTGTAGTAATAGCCGGCCTGCCCGCTGCCGTCGCCCGACAGCGACTGGGAAGCGCGAAAGCCGCTGCGCAAGTCGACAGTCCCCGCGCCGGTACTGAAACCATTGGTCCAGGCGCCGGAAAAACTGGCATTGGAATAGCTCGTGCCGTTCGGACGCACCGGCGGCGTATAGGTGACCGTGGGATCGAAATAAACCTGGTTGCACTGGGCAGAGCGCAGACCGTAGTAACCGAAGCGGAAGGTCACCGCGCTGCCCCCGTCCGAGGCATCGTCCGGCATGTGGTCCCAATCCATACTTCCGGAATTGTCAAACATCAACAACATATTCGGCTTTACCGTGGACGTGGTGGATGTCGCCAGCGGCGCCGTCGCCAGCGCGACTGCCGCGGCCAGCGCCGGCAGCGGCAGCATGAGTCCGGCCGCCAGCGCCAGAACCAGAGCCGGCAGGGAACGATGGAGACTAGCGTGATTTGTCAGATAAGGTTTCATGGTTGCATCCTAATAGACGAAGGCTTGCACATAGCTGACGGTGTTGCGCGGACCCGTGACCCTGGAGGTGATGCGGATCTGGGGGGTCTGGCCGGCTACGGGGCAGCCAGCCCCTTTGCATATGTCCTGAGGAAGGGGGATGTTCTTGCCGTTGGTGTCCTGCAGGGCGCCGCTGAACAGGCAGTCTGCATTTTGAATCGCCACATTCGGAGTGCGGCACATGCGCTGGATGACATAGCGCACGCTGTTGCCACTGTCGGGGTCGGGATCGGGCAGGACGAGGACGCTGTCGGCGTCGGTCCACTGTATCCTCAATCCGCTGCTGGCCGTAAGGCTGAGGTTGGGATTGAGACTGGAATAGTATCCCCCCGCCGCATTGTCGATATTGAAGGCGTGAGTGGTATCGGACAGCACGTTCTTGGTGTTTTCCGCCGCCTCTACCGCGCTCAGCCAGGTGACGGCGGTTTCTGTCCCGGCATCACCGGAGCTGGTGGCCGACTGCTTGAATGCCAGATTGCCGGCGATGATCGTGCTGGTATCCACCGAGCGCACCAGCGCGACCGCCGCAAGCATGATTGCAAGCAGGGAAATAAGCGCAAAGAACAAAACCACGCCGCGCTGCGCCCCGAGGCGCCCGCCAATACGGACGTTGGACGGCAAATTCATAGCGTATCCTTGGACCAGATCATGTTGCGCAATGGAATAATGGTTTCGAACACCCGGTAGCGGTAGCGGCCCCAATTCGGATCCCCGGCGCTCAGGTCGATGGTCGGCGCCGGCGAGAGGGCGCTGCCCTCCCATGCGCACAGGCCGGTAGGCGCCGGCGTATTGATGGAACTGCATGCGCTGGTCACGACGCTCGGCTCCGTTTTCGCGTTGCGCGCCACGACTGCGATGCGCAGGCTCTTGATCCTGTTGCGATTGGCGACCGTGGGTGCGCCCCAGGTGCCGCCGCTCGCATCCACCCACTGGGTGACCTCGTTGGAGTTGGCCGTGGCGGAAACGCCATACTGCACCTGAAGATTGACGATACCCGCCACGACGGGATTGGTACTGCCCGCGCCGAAATTATTCACCACTGTGCGTACCAGATTGCCGTTGTCTACGCCGTAGGTAACCTCAGTCCAGGTTCCCATGCAGGCAAGGTTGGACTCCGTAGTGGCGGATGGGATATTCGCCAACGTTATTTCAGTTAGCGTTGGGGCCGGCCCGACGGGGTCGGTGGTAGGGCCCCGCACGCTCGTTAAGTCACAGCTGGTTCCACTGGTGATCAGGGCCATATCGCCCTCATTGCAGCCAAAGGTGGATTTAAGGCTTACAGGACCCTGTGCAGCGCTTGCGATATAAGTCGTTAGAGGCTGGGTAGGAACGCCCCCCATGCCGCCGGTACCATAGCGCAAGGTAAGGGTGTCGCTGGGACTGGCGTTGACGCCCGCCCCCACCACGTCATCCACAATAGCGACAGGAGAGAGGCGGTTGGGAACGGTCGCGTCCGCCGCGCCGTTGATGCTCAGCGTGGCGCACTCCAGCGGCGAAGCTGTCACCGGCACCAGCGGATAACCTGCCAGCTGCAGCTCGCGCCCGATATTGAACAGCGCAATGCCGCCATTGGTTTGCGCGTCGGCCGTCCCCGCGGTGGTGCGCCTCTGCGCTTCAAAAACGGAAATGACCTGAATGATGATCACCATGGCGAGCATGCCTATGGCCAGGCCGACCATGATTTCCACCAGGGTGAATCCCGCTTGAGATGTGGGCGCGCGCCTGCTCATCGCTTGCATGGCTCTAGCCTCCCGTGATGCGCGCAGTGGTGGTGAAATTGTGCTGCGTCTCGCCGCCGCCTGGTTGCTGCCAGGTGACCGTAACCGTGAACTGGCCCGGGGCAGACTGGGTGACGGTCCGCTGGCCGGCCGGCAGCAACTCGGAGATATCGGTATTGTCCTCAAGGTAGTCGACAAGATTGGCCGGGTCCGACCACATCATGCCGATCCTTTGCTGGGCGATATACGCGGCATCTGCGCGGTATTTGGAATCCGCAGTGTTCTTGATCATCGCCGCCTGCAAACCGACTACGGCCAGCACGCCCATGGAAAAAAGCAGGATGGCAATCAGCGCCTCGAGCAATACCACACCTTGTTGCGCGGATTTCGGGGGGGAGATTTTTTCCGTGTACACGATTCTTGCTCCGGTTAGCATGCGCGCGGACTGGAACCTGCAGCCAGACCGGGATCGCACATTTTGGGGGCGCCGCCAACTTCGATCCCGACGCGCAGACTCTGCGTGGCTTCCGGCGCCGTAACGTCGATACGCGCGAGCGCGAGAGTGCCAGTCCCATTGACAGCCAATGTCCCGCCAAAATTGTTGAAGGTGACGGTTGTCGCCGAGGTCAAATCGGCGAACGTAGCCGGAACTGTGACCGGCACGTCCGCTGCCAGGGCGGTGACCGTAACGCTGCCGGAACCGTCGCTGCCGGGCCTCGACTCGATCGGCGGAACTGGTGCGCTTACTGTGCGCACCACCCAGGACGATGGCGTCCCCGCGACGAACCCGGTTCCCGGGACGAACTCGGTCCCCAGAACGAACTCGACGTTGGTGTTGCGCGCCACGGCTTCTGCGCGTGCCCGTTGCAGCCCGTTGGCAATGGACTCGGCCGCGTTGCGAACCTCGGCATTGCGCAACATGTCGCGCAGCCCGGGCATGGCCAGGGACACGAGGACGCCCATGATCAGAATGCCCATCATCAACTCGGCCAGCGAAAATCCCAAGGATTTTCTGTCGGGAAACGAGCTCAACACTCACCCCCTTTCTTGATCACCCAACAGTTCGTCTTATTGCCCCAGGGGGTGTTCGAGGACTTCGTGTTGCTCTCGTTGATGCTGTAGCTGTATGCCGACAGGTTGCCCTTTCCGGTCGCGGTGATGGTGTAGCTGGTGTTCGAAAGGTTGCTGACGGCAAAGGTGAAATTGGTGGTCGCTGCGGGAGCCGGGCCGCCTGTGTAGGTACGGTTGTCCTGGTAAAACTGTTCCATTTTCACCCGCCCCTCCGACAGCCCCGACGTGGCTTCTATCAGCTTTCCGCGCGTCACATAGCTGGTATAGGCGGGAAGACCCACGGCCATGAGTATTGAAATCACCACGATCACGATCATCAACTCGATCAGTGTGAAGCCTCTTGCCGTTTTCATGGCCATCTCCTTTGGGTATGCATGGGAATATATTTATTCTAAGGTTTCTGTCCCACGCAGACCACAGGCGGTGATAATCTCGCCATAGCATTGCCGATCATGACGGGCGCCGATTCTTGACCGGAACATTTTTCGCATTCCTTGCCCGTGCCCCGCATCGTCGCGTGTCCCTGGTCTCCAAGAGTTCCCGCATTGCATTTGCCGATCATTTGCAGTCCCATCGAGTCGGAGGAAGCGCCGGTTGCTTCACTGGCGCAATAGGCGCTTGCCTGAAAGCGCTTGATGGAATAATAGTCCGATCACGATTTCAGTAAAGTTTCGGCGACAAATGGTTGATTCTCTCGCATGAACGGTCGATTCCTGCGGCCAGATCCTCGCCTGGACTCTGTGGCGACCCCGGCGCGACGCCGATGACAAGCTCCGATTGGAAGCGCTTGTCTGCTGCATCGCTGGTCTCCTGCCTGTTGCATGCGGCACTCTTTGTCCTGCCCTACCTCGGCGTGAACACCAGCGTTTCCCGGCCGGCGCGTCGGTCCCTTAATGCGAATCGAGGTCCGCTACGAGGACGACCGGATACCACCGCCCGGAACATCGGCAAGCGCCGGCTCCCGGCTGTAACGATACGAGGGGACAATTTCCCTCGTGCTCCCCTGAGTCAGCGGGTAACAAAATGACTTTTGCTACGGGTTCTTGAGAATTCGATGTGGCAAAATAGCCCGGGGCTGCTGAAAAACATGATTACTTCAAATTTGCGGCGGTTAGCGGGCGTGCTCGCGCTGGCTTTGTTCGCGCCGCCGGGGTTCGCTGCCGACGTCGCTCTGGTCGGACTGATAGGCGCGCGGGCGATCGTCGTCATTGACGGCGGGCAGCCGCGCACGCTGGCGCCCGGGCAGCAGACCGCCGAAGGCGTGGTCCTGCTCGGCACCGAGAAGAATGCCGCCAGCTTCGAGATCGATGGCAAGAAAAGGACGCTGCGCATGGGTAGCGCCTACTTCGCTCCCGGCCCCGGCCGGCAAAGCGTCGTCCTCAAGGCGGATGCGCGCGGTCATTTCGTCACCACGGGCTCGATCAACGGCGGCAGCGTGCGCTTCCTGGTGGACACCGGCGCCACCTTTGTGGCCCTGGCGGCGGTCGAAGCGAAGCGCCTCGGGATCGATTACCTGCGGGGCGCGCGCGGCCAGGTGCAGACAGCCAACGGCTTGGCTACGGCCTATCGCGTCAAGCTCGATAGCGTGAAAATCGGCGAAATCGAGGTCAACAATGTCGACGCGGTGGTGAGCGAGAGCGACACCATGGGAGTTACCCTCCTGGGCATGAGCTTTCTCAACCGCATGGAAATGAAGCGCGACAGCCAGAGCATGACGCTGACCAAGCGATATTGAAAGATCCAGGCCTGCCGGCGGTGCGTCTTCGCTTCAGGCCCGCTTCGATCAAACGCCGGCTTTTTTCTTGTCGCGCTCTATCAGGGCGTAGGCCGAATGGTTGTGGATGGATTCGAAGTTTTCCGACTCCACCACGTACCAATCGATACGCTCATCCTTGTTCAGCACGGCGGCGACGTCGCGCACCATGTCTTCGACGAATTTGGGGTTGTCATAGGCGCGCTCGGTCACGAGTTTCTCGTCCGGGCGCTTGAGCAGGCCATAGAGTTCGCACGAAGCCTGCTTCTCGACGACGTCGACGATGTCTTCGATCCAGACGAA
>JAENXP010000374.1 GCA_016649475.1 Burkholderiales bacterium
CATGGAAATCACACACTGGCCCGGCTCCAGCATCATGCCGCGCACGCCGCGCGTTACGCGCCCCGTGGGCCGCACATCGTCTTCGCCGAAGCGCACTGCCTTGCCGGCGTCGGAGAACAGCATGACATCGTGCACGCCGTCGGTGATGGCGACGCCGATGAGGAAATCTCCTTCATCGAGTTCGGCCGCGATGATGCCCTTGCCGCGCGGATTGGCGAACGCCGAGAGCGGCGTCTTTTTCACCGTACCCTGCGCCGTAGCCATGAATATGTAATGCCCGTCGTCGAACTGCTTCACCGGCAGTATGGCGGTGATCTTCTCGCCCTCCTCCAGCGGGAACATGTTGATCACCGGCTTGCCGCGACTGTTGCTCGAGCCCTGCGGAACCTGGTAGACCTTGATCCAGTACACGCGGCCGCGGCTGGAAAAGCACAGCACGTAGTCGTGGGTGTTGGCGATGAACAGCCGCTCGATGAAATCGTCTTCCTTGGTCGCAGTGGCCTGCCTGCCGCGCCCGCCGCGGCGCTGCGCGCTGTAGTCGGCCAGCGGCTGCGACTTGATGTAGCCGGTGTGCGAGAGTGTCACCACCATGTCGGCCGGAGCGATCAGATCCTCGTCATCGAGGTCCTGGGGATTGAGTTCGATCTCGCTCTTGCGCTTGTCGCCGTACTGCTGCTTGATCGCGTTCATTTCGTCGACGATGATGGCGGTGATGCGCGCAGGCTTGGCGAGGATGTCGATATAGTCGGCGATCTGCAGCATCACCTCTTTATATTCGGACACAATCTTGTCCTGCTCCAGGCCGGTAAGGCGCTGCAGGCGCATTTCCAGAATCGCCTGCGCCTGGGCGTCGGACAAATGGTAGCCGCCTTCGACCAGACCGAAATTCGCCGCCAGGCCGTCCGGACGCGAGGCATCCGCCGCCGCGCGCGCGAGCATTTCCGCCACCAGCGGCGAGCGCCAGGCTCTGGCCATCAGCGCCTGCTTGGCTTCGGGCGGCGTCTGCGATTGCTTGATCAGTGCGATGATCTCGTCGACGTTGGACAGCGCCACCGCCAGTCCTTCGAGAATATGGCCGCGCTCGCGCGCCTTGCGCAATTCGAACACGGTGCGCCGTGTCACCACCTCGCGCCGGTGCGCGAGGAACGCGTCGAGCATCTGCTTCAGATTCAGCAGGCGCGGCTGGCCGTCGACAAGCGCGACCATATTGATGCCGAAGGTGTCCTGCAGCTGGGTCTGCTTGTACAGGTTGTTGAGCACCACTTCGGCCAGTTCGCCGCGCTTCAGTTCGAACACCACACGCATGCCCGACTTGTCCGATTCGTCGCGAATTTCGCTGATGCCTTCGAGCTTCTTCTCGTTCACCAGTTCGGCGATGCGCTCGAGCAGGCTCTTCTTGTTTACCTGGTAGGGTAGCTCGTCGACGATGATGGCCTGGCGATTGCCCTTTTCCATGTCCTCGAAATGGGTGCGCGCGCGCATGACCACGCGGCCGCGGCCGGTGCGATAGCCCTGATGCACACCGGCGAGGCCGTAAATGATGCCGGCCGTGGGGAAATCCGGCGCCGGAATGATTTCGATCAATTCGTCAACGCTGATTTCGGGTTTCGCCAGCAACGCCAGCCCCGCGTCCACCACCTCGACCAGGTTGTGCGGCGGAATATTCGTCGCCATGCCGACCGCAATGCCCGACGACCCGTTGATGAGCAGGTTCGGTATGCGCGTCGGCAGCGCCGTCGGCTCCATTTCCTTGCCGTCGTAATTGGGGACGAAATCGACCGTTTCCTTGTCGATGTCGGCCAGCAGTTCCGAGGAGATGCGCTCCAGCCGGCATTCCGTGTAGCGGTAGGCCGCAGCCGAATCGCCGTCGATGGAGCCGAAATTACCCTGGCCGTCGATGAGCGTGTAGCGCATGGAAAAGTCCTGCGCCATGCGCACCAGCGCCTCGTAGGTGGCCGAATCGCCGTGCGGGTGATACTTGCCCAGCACCTCGCCGACGATGCGCGCGCATTTCACGTAGGCCCGGTTCCATACGTTGTTCGATTCGTGCATTGCGAACAACACGCGGCGGTGCACCGGCTTCAAGCCGTCGCGCACGTCCGGCAGGGCGCGTCCCACGATCACGCTCATGGCGTAATTGAGGTAGGAGCGCCGCATTTCCTCTTCCAGGCTTACCGGCAGGGTTTCTTTAGCGAACTGTTCCATGACGACCAGATATTCAGTGTGTTTGCGACAAATTCGGGGCTTCCAAACAGGGCCTGCCCCAACTTCGTTTCGGCCCAAAAAAAGCGCCGCGTATTGCGGCTGAAAAAAGCATTGAATTTTAACATGCCGGAGTGCTTTCTGACCACCAAAACCGCTGAATTCCTGGACGCCGCGATGCCGCCGGCACCACCCCGGTTCACGGTTCTACTGTATCCTGCGAGCGAAACGCCGCGTGGAAGCGCAAATGAATTGCCTGGTACGAATGTGGAATCGATAGACCTTCTGATAGACGCGCGCTGGGTCATTCCCGTCCAGCCCTCGGGAAGCGTGCTCGAACACCATAGTGTCGCCGTGCGCGACGGGCGTATTCTCGCGGTGCTGCCCAAGGCCGAGGCACACGCCGCCTACTTCGCGCTCGAGCGGGTAACGCTGCCAGAGCACGCGCTCATCCCGGGATTGGTCAATTTGCATACTCATGCATCCATGGCGCTGATGCGCGGGTTCGCCGACGATCTGACGCTGACGCAATGGCTGCAAGATCGCATCTGGCCGGCCGAAGCCAGGCACGTGTCGCCTCAGTTCGTCTACGACGGCACCTTGCTTGCGTGCGCCGAAATGCTGCGTGGCGGCATCACCTGTTTCAACGAAATGTATTTCTATCCGGCCGAGGCGGCGCGCGCGGCCGTGGACATGGGTATGCGCGCGGCGCTGGGCCTGGTGGTCATCGACGCACCGACTGCGTACGCCGCCGATGCGGACGACTACGTGGCCAAGGGTTTGGCTCTGCGCGATGAACTGCGCGAGCACCGCTTGCTTTCATTCTGCATGGCGCCGCACGCCCCCTATACCGTCAGCGACAAAACATTTTCGCGCTTGATCACGCTGGCCGAGGAACTCGACCTGCCGGTGCATATGCATGTGCACGAATCCGAGGACGAGATCAGGCAAAGCATCGCCCAGCACGGGGTGCGGCCGCTGGAGCGGCTGCATCGACTCGGCATGGTCGGACCCGGCCTGATTGCCGTGCACGCGATCCACCTCACGCAGGACGAAATCGCGCTCTTGGTGCAAAACGGCAGTTCGGTCGCGCACTGCCCTTCCTCCAACCTCAAGTTCGCCAACGGCTTTGCGCCGGTGGCGCGCTTGCTGCTCGATGGCGTCAATGTCGGTCTGGGAACAGACGGTTCGGCCAGCAACAACCGCCTGGACCTGTTCCAGGAAATGCGCCAGGCAGCGCTGCTTGCAAAGGCGGTGAGCGGCGACGCGCGCGCCTTGCCTGCCCATCAGGCGCTCACCATGGCGACGCTGGCCGGCGCTCGCGCGCTGCGGCTGGACCATGCAATCGGATCGATCGAGCCCGGGAAATTTGCCGACCTAACGGCGGTCGATTTTAACGTGCCTGAAATGTCGCCCTGCTATGATCCAATCTCGCACCTGGTCTATGCGGCCGGCCGAGAAAACGTCAGCCACGTTTGGGTCGCGGGTCGCCTCCTGGTCGAAAACCGGCAACTGAACAACAAGCAAAAAAATCGTTTGGAAAATATCGGTATTTTGTGGCAAAATAGGCTGTCAATGGAAACAAGGGCTTAACCGCGAGGCCTATAA
>JAENXP010000536.1 GCA_016649475.1 Burkholderiales bacterium
CCCAGGAGTCATGCGCGCGCCGGCACCTCTAAAGGAAAAGCAAATCATGAATTACACAACCAAGGCCGCCTTTGCCATCGCGTTTGTCATCGCAGCTTTCCTATTCCTGGCCTTCGGTGGCGGCATGTGGACGGGCACCATGACCGGGCACGGATCGATGGCGGGTAACGGGAGCATGGGCGAAATCAGCGGGATGTGGCTACTGGCCCCGCTTCTCATCGTCCTCGGCGGCGCGTTTCTCTGGGCCGCGTTCGAAGAAGAAGTAGGCGAGTCTCAGCGCGTGACGACAGGTAACGGAGACGTTTGAACGGTTGGGCGCAACGGGTTCGCCCGGGCCCGAACCTGTCGAGCGCCTATTGAATCAAGCCGTTTTTCAGAGCGTAGTAGGTCAGGTCGCTATTGGACTCGAGCTTCATTTTCTCCATCACGCGGCTGCGATACGTGCTGACCGTCTTGACGCTGAGCGACAGGCTCTCGGCCATGTGCCCGATGGTCTCCCCCCGGGCCAGGCGCAGGAACACCTGCAACTCGCGTTCCGACAGGTGTTCATGGAGCGGCTTGTCTCCGCCCCCGCTACCCAGGCCCTCGGCCAGTTGCTCGGCGACAACCGCCGTGATGTACTTGCGTCCGCGGCACACGGTGCGAATCGCCTTGACGATTTCCTCGGGGTCGCAGTCCTTGTTGAGATAGCCGCTGGCGCCATGGCGCAGCATCGTGGTGGCGTAATGTTCTTCCGGAAAACCACTCAGGATCAGCACCGGCAGGTCGGGCGCGCGCGCGCGGATTCCAGCCAGGGCATCGACACCGCTCTGGCCCGGCATCGAGATGTCGAGCAGAATCACATCGACCTCGCCCTGGCGCACGATCTCGAGCGCCTCGCGGCCATTGGTCGCCTCGGCGACAACGACGAAGTCGATTTGATCGGAAAAGAATTGGCGCAGTCCGGCGCGAACCATGGCATGGTCGTCGACAATGGCTATTCGAATCATGATGGGGGGCGGCGCTCCGTACCACATGATCCCATGTTTTCCGGGTGAGGACTTAAGATGGAAGTGACTACGGTCGCCAAACGCAGCCCCGTCGTGTTTGCGCTGGCCTGCCTAGCGGCGGTGGCGATGATGTTCATCAGCGAAGGCTCCTACCGGCAGGCGGTCGGAACGCTCGACAAACTGGGCATGATGGGGGCGGCACGCACGAACATCGAGGCCCTGGAGCGCAACATCCTGGTCGCCGAGACGGCGCAGCGCGGCTATATGCTGACCGGAAAGAGGGAGAATTTGCTGCCCTTTGAGGGCGCCCGCACGCAAATCGCCGAATCTTTCAAGTTCCTGCGCGGACACTATGTCGAGGACAGCGTGGCGACGGAGTTGGTCGACAAGTTGCAGTCCTTGACCGATAGCAAAATATTGAAACTTTCGGTGGACATCGCCCGCCACGAGGAAGGGGAGCGCAAGACGAGCAGCGAAATCGTCCTGAGCGACGCCGGCAGGGAGCACATGAATGCCATCCGTGCGATCAGCGTCGAGCTGCTGGAACTCGAGGCGCTGAAGGTCACGGCAAGCGGAAACGACCTCTATGCAACGCTGATGGTCGGCCGCATCGGCATGGGGATATTGAGCGCCCTCAGCCTGCTGGCCTTGTACATGTACCTGCGCCAGACCTTCGCGCTCAAAGATCAGCAGCAGGAAGCGCAGCGTCTGGTGGGAGTCGAACGCGACCGCCTGGAGGTCGAGGTAAAGCAGCGCACCGCGCAGTTGACCGAACTGACCCACCATCTGCAAACCGCGCGCGAAGACGAACGTAACCGCCTGGCACGCAACCTGCACGACGAACTTGGTGCGCTGCTAACCTCGGCCAAGCTCGACGCGGCCCGGGTCAAGTCGCGGTTGGCCGGAACGGCACCCGAGGCGCTGGAGCGGCTCAACCATTTGGTTGGCACGTTGAACAGCAGCATCGCGCTGGGGCGCCGCATCATCGAAGACCTGCGCCCGTCGACGTTGAGCAATCTGGGACTGGTCGAGACGCTCGAAATCCTGACGCGCGAGTTTGCCGAGGGCTCCGACGTCCAGGTGCATTGCGCGCTGGCCCCGGTCAGCTTGGATGCAGACGCCGAACTGATGATCTATCGTCTGGTTCAGGAGGCCATCACCAACATCTCCAAGTACGCTCGGGCAAGCCAGGTCTGGATCGGCATGGCGGAGCACGACGGAGAGGTGAAGGTCACGGTTCGCGACAATGGCGTAGGGTTCGACACGACCACGAACCAACGTGCCGCGCACGGACTGCTCGGCATGCGTTTCCGCGTCGAGGCCGAAGGCGGGACGCTGGCGGTCGTGTCCGCGCCCGGACAGGGCACGCTGCTCGATCTGAGGCTACCCGAACTTAGGATCCACTGACTGACGCACGGGCTGCATCACGTCGTCTGTCGGCCTCGTCCTACGTGGGTTTGCTCACTGCGCCGACAGTGCCGCGGCAGGGACGCCTATCGCCCTGGCACGGACCCCGGAGCACACTGGTCTCATCGCAGCCACACCGGCTGCGAACCATCCTTACCCCGAATACGCGACCTAGCGTCCGCCAAACCAGATCCAATCCAACTCAACCCAAGGGAAGCACCATGATCGTTCGCAAGACACCCGAAGAGACCAATGCTGTGGTCGAGAAGGCCGCGCAATCGGCCGACGAGGCCATCAAATCGACCCAGCGCGTCGCCAACGAAACGCTGGACAGCCTGGCCGACGGCGTGGAGGACGCGCGCCAGCAGG
>JAENXP010000391.1 GCA_016649475.1 Burkholderiales bacterium
AGTGTGCAAGCGCACCCTGGCCATGGCCTGCGGCACGTTGACCGCGAATTCATGCGGCGGCGCGTACTGGCAGGCATGCAGGCAGGCGCCGCAGTTGTGGCACAGGTTTGCCAGGTAGTGGACGTCTGCCTTGCCGAATTCGAGCCGTCGGGTCATTGCCTGGAACACGGCGCAAAAGCCCTCGCAGTAGCGGCAGGCGTTGCAGATTTGCAGCTGGCGTGCGACTTCCGCTACCGCATCCTCCGGCGGTCCGGCGCCCATTGCCGCCGCGCCGGCTTCAGATACCAGAGCCTCAAGCGGTCGCACGTAGCTTTCCCTGCAGGACTGCGGCTGCGGCCTGGGCGCCGGCGATGCGCCCGAATGCGGTGCCTATGGTCATGCCCACACCGGCGGTATAGCCTTTGCCGAGCACGTTGCCGGCCATGATTTCGCCGGCGGCGAAAAGGTTGGGACTGGGCTGTCCTGAAAAATGCACCGCGGCCTGTTCGTTCACTTTTACGCCGAGGTAGGTGAAGGTGATACCGGGCCTGAGCGGATAGGCGTAGAAGGGCGCCGTGTCTATCGGGCGTGCCCAGTGGGTTTTCGGCGGCGTCAGACCGGAGGTGGCGCAGTCGTCGAGCGCGGTGTGATCGAATGTGCCGCCGCGGCAAGCCGCGTTGAACTCCTCGACGGTGCGCGCCAGGCCTGATTCATCGAGTCCCAGCTTGCGTGCCAGTTCCGGCAGTGATTGCGCTTCCAGTGGAGGAAACACCGGCGGCATGAAACGCCCGATCGCCTTGGCGTCGATCACCGAATAGGCGATCTGACCGGGTTGACCTGCCACCAGTCTGCCCCAGATGGCGTAGCGCTTGGGCCAGAAATCCTCGCCTTCGTCGTAGAAGCGCGCGGCGTGCTTGTTGACGACGATTCCGAGCGATACGCTGTCCACGCGGGTGCAGATGCCACCGTCGTACAGCGGCGCGCGCGCGTCGATGGCCACGCAATGCGACTGCGTCGGATCGCCGATCGCGTCGGCACCGGCGCCGATCAGGAACTTCAGCAACACGCCCATGTTGAAGCGCGTGCCGCGTATCAGGAAGTTGTCTGAGACCCATTCGCCACCGACCTGGCCCCAAGCTTCGCGCATCCATTCGCGGTTCGATTCGAAGCCGCCGCTGGCGACCACGCATGCCTTCGCCGCGATGCGCTCGCCGCCCAGGTGCGCCGCTACGAAACGGCCGTGGCTGAGATCCAACCGGTCCACCGGCGCCTCATAGCGGATGTTCACACCCGAGCGTTCGGCGCTGCGGTAATAGGCGTTGACGAGCGCCTTGCCGCCGCCGAGGAAGAACGCGTTGGTGCGCGAGAGTTGCAGGGTGCCGGAGAGCGAGGGCTGGAAGTGCACGCCGTGCCTGCGCATCCAGTCGCGGCAATGCGAGGAATCGCGAATTGCCAGGCGCGCGAGGTTTTCGCTGGTAATGCCGCCCGTGACCTTCTTCAGGTCCTGCCAGTATTCCTCTTCCGGATAGGAATCGGTGAGCACGTCCTGCGGCGCGTCGTGCATGCAGCGCAGGTTGCGCGTGTGCTGCGAGTTGCCGCCGCGCCACTCGCGCGGCGCCGATTCGAGGAGCAACACGCTGGCGCCGGCTTCGCGCGCCGTCAGCGCGGCGCACAGGCCGGCGTTGCCTCCGCCAATCACGATTACGTCGTAGAGCCGGTCTGCCATCGGGTCGGCGCCTTGTTTGCGTGAGAACCATGCCATTGTAATCGGGTTGAACCGGGTTTCACAATGATAGAGGCTGCTTCATATTGCCGGTGCCGGCGCAATCCGGGGGTATAATCGGCCGTCATGGCATCAGCGGACGCTGGTGCACGCGGCGCCTGTTTTGCGACCGATCCTCTAAGCGAGCGACTGACATGAAAGCAAGCACACGCACGAAAGCAATTCCGCCGCGGGAGAAAAAAGCCGGGGCCGAAAAGGAGCATGGCGGCGTTCAGTCGATCGCGCGCGCCTTCGCGATAGCCGAGGAAATTGCGCGCAATCGTGAGGGCATCAGCCTGGCGGAGCTGAGCAAGCGCGTGGGTCTGCACAACAGCACGACGTTCCACCTGGTCAAGACCATGGTGCAGCTCGGCTACGTGAACCAGCTGGCGGATTCGAGGAAGTACCGCATCGGGCGGCGCATGTTCACGCTCGCGGCTGGCGCCCTGGACGAAATCGAGCTCGTCAGCGTCGCCACTCCGATACTCGAAAAGCTCACCGCTGCAACCTGTGAATACAGCCATTTTGCGATCCGCTCCGGAGAGCAGATCGTGGTGGTGGCCAAGACCGCGGGCACCGGCATATTCCAGATGGTGGACCGCACCGGCGCGGTTCGTCCCGGGCACGCCACTGCGCTGGGGAAGGTGCTGCTGGCGGCGTTGTCCGCGTCCCAGCTTGAACGTTATCTGCAAACCTGCGAGTTGCATCCATTCACCGCCAAGACCATCGTCGAGCGCGGGGCGCTGCTGCGCGAACTGGACGAAGTCAGGCGCAAGGGCCTGGCTTTCGACGACGGGGAATTTGACGCCGAGGCGCGCTGCGTTGCGGTTGCGGTGCGTGATTTTACCGGACGGGTTGCCGGCGCCATCGGCATGTCCGGCCCGATGTGGCGGCTTTCCTTGCAGGCGCTGCAGGAAAAATCGAAACAGGTGCGCGAGGCCGCGTCGGCTTTGTCGGCGGAGCTCGGTTTTCAGCCGCAGCAGGAACCAGCCGCGTCTATCGCGTAAGCCGGGGCCTGATGTGATCGGCTTTGCCGCCGGCGCGCCCGGACGGGGATTACATCATTTACATCACCAACCATGCAGATCGACCGACCGGCGTGATTGGCGAGGCGGGGTTCAGGTGGACTTCAAATCTCCGGCAGAGGTTTTTCCGTCCTGGCCTTTGACCAATTCGTACTGGATCTTCTGACCCTCGTTCAAGGTGGACATGCCGGCTTTCTCCACTGCCGAAATATGCACAAACACGTCTTTGGAACCGTCATCTGCCTGAATAAAACCGAAACCCTTGCCTGCGTTGAACCACTTTACTGTTCCAGTAGCCACGAAAATCTCCTGATAGAAATGTAGTCGAATATCAACCCGGGCAATGGATCAGTCCAAGTCAATGGAGAGACAGTCTAAAGCATCGTGCCCTGGCTTGCTACAGCGGGCGGAGGAAACCCGGAAAATACTTTTTATCCTGAATTGAGGCCGAATGGCGGATTTGCCTCCGCGCGACCCGCATTGGATGACGCTACCCGAACATGGCGGCGGCGCTGGTGGTGGGCCTGGGCGACCACGAATTCGCCCCATGGCAGATCGGCATCACCGGCTGATGCCGTTGGCGGCGAGCCGTTTTAGTGCGAACTCCGCAATCCTCTTGGAGCGAAAGGATTCCGCTCCCGCCCTTCGCTGGAAGTAATAAATGAATTGATCTAAAGTGAGTGCCGCGGTGCGGACGTCGGCGCCGCCAGCTGACAGTCCCTGCGGGAAAGTTCGCGCGCGGATGCCAAGGAGGAGAATCATGCTCGAAGGCTGCGTTCCCTGGCCTGCCGACAAGGCGGCACACTATCGCGCCCGCAACTGGTGGGAAGGCATCACCATTGCGCAGATGCTGGCGCGCAGCGCCGGGCGCCAACCGGAGAAGACCGCCATAGTCTGCGCCGACCAGCGCCTGTCTCTTATACACATCTGA